>NZ_JABWRG010000008.1:0-100778 GCF_014268825.1 Pseudomonas sp. SWRI51
GAGCACCAGACAGGCTGCTTCGCGCTTGAACTCAGGGGTAAAGGTACGGCGTTGCTTGGTCATCAGACACCTCTTTGTGGCGAGCATTCTCGCCTAAATGAGTGTCCGGTTTCATTAGACCACTACATCTCAGCCTATCGTTTAGGTAAGCCTAGGGCCCCGCTGCGCAGATCTAAGCATCATTCTGCTCAAGCAGCGCCCAGAGGCGTGCAGCCTCGGCAAGCTCAAGCATGTCAGAAAGCTGCTCATCCTCAACATCTCTACGGCGATGCGCTGCCATCGCTAGCTCAGAAAGCACAGCAGCCCGCCAATCAGGGTCTGCGATCAAAGCCGACTGGTCGTTCATCTCCGCTATCCACCCCTCTGGCAGGCTCAGCATTTGACTGTCCACAACTGATTGATCCTCGTCGTATGAGACTGACTCATCATCTCCCGCCTCATGCCCCAGTCCGGCGCCGCCGCCACACTGGCGCTCCGCATCGTACCCCTCCCCCAGCGCTCGTTGATGTTATCCATCACATGCATCAGCCGGTCACACTGCACCGGCTGCTTGAGCGCAAACAAATCCTCCGAAAACTCGCCAGGCTGCCGCAAATCCATCAGCAGCACCTCGGCTTTGCTGTACCGGAACCCGGGGCGGTAGATCCGGCCGACCGCATCGGTGGCCAGCCGCGTCAGCAGCAACGTGTCGCACGTTGGATATGGCAGCTCCACCAGAGCGCCTTGGGCATGCTTCGGCGACTCCGCCTCATCCAGTTCAAGGCACGGCGTGCCGGCCAGCTCGCGGGCAGTCTTTTCCACTACCGCGCTGAATTTCTGCCGCAGGCCGGTCTGGGCGAGTAGACGTTTCGCGGTATGGTTGGCCAGCTTGGCGAGGGTCTTGGTACCGGCGATGCCTACGCGCACGGGGATGCCGGTGCACTGGAAGACACGCGATCGCACCTTCCGCCCTAACTGGATCAAGTTCTCCTGGATACCGCTCAGGTCAGCGAAACACTCGTCGATGCTGTAGATCTCGGTCGCGGGTACCATCCCCTCAATGACCGTCATAACGCGCTCGCTCATGTCGCCGTAAAGCGCGTAGTCACTGCTAAAGGCCATGATGCCGTGCTGGCGGAGCTTGTCCTTTGCCTGGAAATAGGGCTCGCCCATTTTTATGAAGGGCTTTGCGTCGTACGACCTGGCGATCACGCAGCCGTCGTTGTTGCTGAGCACCACAATCGGGGTCTTGGCCAGGTCCGGCCGAAAGACCCGCTTACAGCTCGCATAAAAAACGTGGTTCGGTCCCAACTACGATCCCGATAGTCCGGAAGTGCAGGAGCGGCGCCACATGTCAATCGCCATCATGGAAAGGGCAGCACGCCCACCGAGGCAGCATAAGCCATGATCGCCTTCGCTAGCATGGCCTATTCGGGGCTCTCGCGAATGACGTGCAGGGAAATGCATCGACCTAGACGTAATTATCGCTCCCAACATGATGTCACGGACGGTTGTTAAAAACGTTGATACTAGTACCACTTGCTGCAAAAATAGCCAATGGCCATCGATATGATGCAGTCATGCCTCACGGGTAGATGGATGGAATTTTGAAAGCACTTTGGCTCACCAAAACTTCATCCGCAATCGAATCAACATTATTAATCCTCACCAAGACCAAAACCAGCTACGAGATTATTACAAGGCTGAGAATGAATGCTTAAGCACCTCCCTAAGATTTTGATTTCCTCCGTGGCACTTTTTGGCATGCTCACCAACTTATACCTAATCAACACCCTAAGCTCTCACACTGCTTATACAGGGGTTGAGGACTTTCATCCACTTAGAATGTGGGAAAGAGGCCGTGATGTTACACAGTACACAACCGTAGGCGGCTTCATATCCTTTTCACTTATTGGCGCCGTCGTCGCCGCCTACGCATCACAAAAAAAAGGACTGTCATTGCGCATGACCCTACTAGCAATGGCTAGTGCATTTTTCATATCTGGAGCCGTATTAGGAAACATACAAAACAAAATAGTTTCGAGCATTGGCATAATACTTCTTGAGAATTATCCAGAGACAGCCAAACGAGCAATTTCCACTTATTACGTTCAACGCATGATCTGGAGAGACAACGAATTCAAGAACACCCTCATTCCAACTTATGCAGGAAGCAATATAAATACCACTGAATCAGAACTATTCCGTGTAAATATGTTTTATTTAATTGACGACCCCCTTACTGTAGTAGGCGATAAAGCCAGAAACAAACAACTCATGAATCTTTACTATTTCGATGCCGTCGATGCACAGCGACAGCGAGAGCCTTGGCGTGTCAGCGACAACTTTACCTTCGACGACTTCACCAAAAACTTCCAGACACCTCAACATGATGTGCAGAGAGTATACAATACAGCCGTTATCCCTATAGTCATGGCCTCTACAATACTCAGCCTTATACTGAGCATATTAATCTTTGCTGCCCAAATGCTGGGGCTAGGGGGCGGGCACTGGGTAAAAGTCAGACTAATCGGGGTGCTTGGAGTTGCCATACTACTGTTAACTACACCAGTTTTCATAAGAGCTGATTACCATTCAGTCCAAGGCGCACAGGAGCAGCTATGCAGCCAAGCATTTTGCAATGCAAAGAAATATGCAGTCGATTGGCTATTCAGGTTTGAGCTAGGGATTGTAAGGCTGATATCAGTAGTCGTGTAAAAGGGAACAATTCTTCGCAAAGCTGTACCAGGATTTGCAATTGTGCTTTCCACGCATAAGAACATACTGGTTGAGCAGGAAGTTAACGTGCTCCAAGACGAGAGTCGGCGACACGCGCTACACCTCCCGGCACTTGGACCCGTACTGCTGAAGTCTTAGCCGAGGTGCGCTCAGCCTGCGCGCGCGCCATCGGCGAAGGAAACACCTGCGATCGCAACCTGTGCAAGTACAGCTCGAGCAAAGTCGTGCCTGACTTTCACTACTGCGCTGCGCACCACGCCGAGTGGAAGGCATTTCGTTACGCCGGCAGCGTGAATCGCGAGCTCGAAAACCTCGTCCCACTCATGGACGCGTAACCCCCCCCCCCTACAATTCAAGCCCGCCGATATGCGCGGGCCTGGAGAGCTATTGCCGTGACAAAAGAAGAATTGGCTGGCCTGCACCAGAAAGTGCGCGTCGCCATTGAGGCCGGGAAAGCAGCTGTGGCTGCTTGTACCAATGACGGAGGCAGCGCCAACCTCGACCGCATCGTCATTCCTCTGCTTGGCCTGCGCGCCAGCCAGTTGCCTACCCTGCCTGGCTATTTGCAAAGGAGTAGCGGCTACCACCAACAGGGCATCCATCTCGATACGCCTTGGCCAGGCATCGCAATAAGCACAGCGCTGGCGTGCAAGCGATGCACGCATCACTCCAGGCCCAGGGCGTCGACT
Source organism: Pseudomonas sp. SWRI51 (assembly GCF_014268825.1). Classification (NCBI taxonomy): domain Bacteria; kingdom Pseudomonadati; phylum Pseudomonadota; class Gammaproteobacteria; order Pseudomonadales; family Pseudomonadaceae; genus Pseudomonas; species Pseudomonas sp. SWRI51. The sequence goes on from NZ_JABWRG010000008.1 coordinate 3,408, forward strand.
GCTACGTGTACTACCAGGTCGATTGACCACAACCTGCCGCCACCGGCGGCGTGGAGACCATCCCATGGAACATACGAGCGAGTTCCTCGAAGACGACGAGGTAGTGCGCATCACCGGCTACCAGATCCCGAGCAAGCAAATCGCCTGGCTGGCCAACAACGGCTGGCAGTACACGCTGACTCGGGCGCGGCGACCAGTTGTAGGCCGGGTGTATGCCCGCCTCAAGATGGCGGGCGTTAAGCCGGACGCTACGAACGCAACAACCGAAACCTGGACATTGGACTTATCGCGCGTGGGGTAGTGGATGCGCAACAGGAAGGCATCGAACAAGGACCTGCCGCCCAGAATACTGCGGCGGGTCCGCAAGATGAAAAGCGGAAAGCTGCGGGTTGGGTACTACTACGACGGGAGAGGGATGCAGACGGGAAGCGGCAGGAAGTGCTGCTCGGGACTGACCTCGCTGAGGCCAAGCTTGAATGGGCGCGCCTGGGGCACAAGGCGAAGCCGAAAGTGATGGCTACGATGGGCGAGCTTTTTGACCGGTACGAGCGGGACATCATCCCGCGCAAGTGCGCTTTCGGCGGCACGTCAACGGCGAGCTGACTGGCCTTGGCCTCTTCATCGAAGCGCTTCTGGAGCGGCGAAAGCTGCAAGGTGTGCGCAACTCACGCCTCATCACCAATGACTCGGGGCTGCGGATGAGCTGGGAAATGCTGAGGAACCGATTCAGCGAAGCGCGTGACAAGGCCGCCAGGAAGCTGACCGCCGATGGCAACGCAGACCTGGCCGCCAAGGTTCGGCAGTTCCAGTTCCGGGACATCCGACCGAAGGCGGCGTCCGAAATCGAAGACCTCACCCATGCCAGCAGGCTACTCGGGCACTCCAAAGAGGAGATAACGAAGCGGGTCTACCGTCGAGTTGGCGAGGTCGTGAGCCCGACAAAGTAGGATGAGTTGCGGAACACATGCCAAAAGTTGCGGAACACTTCTGCTTTTTTGAGCGCAAGAAAAAACCCCGCAGACGTTAATCTGCGGGGCTTTCGAATGTGGAGGCCGAGGTCGGAATCGAACCGGCGTAGACGGATTTGCAATCCTATACAAGAAAGCCCCGCTAATGCGGCTTGCGGCACGTTATCAGTTCCAAAACAAAGTCGAAACGGAGGGGCTACAGGCCGCATTCTACAAGGGTCGGGGTTTCAGTTTTGGAACCGATTTTTCTGCTGTCGCGCACCGTTGCAGGTGCCCCTTCCTGAGGCCTGAACAGGCCCTGCGCCGCATCATCTTCTTCGCCGCCCCCAAAGGGAGATCTCCCTATACCTAATAGTATGCAGACGTCCCGTTTACCAAATTTTCACGCTCGCTTAGGCAGCCTGAAACTATCCCTACGTGATAGACCTTGCCCGCCTCGGCGGGCTCTCTTTTGCCTGCCAGTTCTGTAAGCCACTTTGCTGCCATGGGGCGGGAGCATCCATAGCCGCCGGCAGCTATCGACCCATAGCGGCCACTCACAGCGGCCAGCATTGCCTCATTCTTTGCGGACAATACATTTGGCGCTTATGGAGCTTTGTGCGAAAGGCGCAGGGTGAGAGAATCTCCACCCCTCCAGCGCGGCAACAGGTTCGTTTCCAGCAAAAATAAAAGTGATCGGCACCTGTGCCCCCGAGGCGGCCATTACCTGCCAGACTCAATGCTGTTTGTCTGATGCGATCTTAGCGCCGCAGAGGACGAGGATCAGTAACGCTGAGGTGAAGAGCAAAGAGAAGCTTAGGGACGTCGCATGAGCGATCAATCCAATCGCAGCCGGCCCCATCAGTATGCCTAGGTAGCCGATCGCATTGACTATCGCCAGCGCTTGAGCCACGGGCATTACAGTCTGATGCCCGGCCGCGGAGCAAAATATCGGAACGAGATTCGAGATTCCTAATCCGACGAGCACGAACCCCCAAACCGAAACAATCCAGTGGTCGATGCCCACCGCCAACGCCATGCCGCCCATAGCCAACAAACTTCCTATCAGTAGCACTGTTCGCGACCCGACTTTGCTGACGATCCAATCACCTGACAGCCTCCCTACTGCCATGGTCACCGAAAACGCGGCATACCCGATGCCCGCAATATCAGAATCCACGTCCCGGTTTGAAGTCAAATAGACAGCACTCCAGTCGAGCATAGAACCTTCAACCAGAAAAGCGATGAAGCACAGCCCCGCCAGTAGCAACACTAGCCTGGTTGGCTTCATCTTAGCCGGCGCTCCCTCTAGCTCCGCGAACGGGAGCATGTGACGACCAAGAGATAAGAGCACCACGCCTAATCCAAGAGCTAATGTAAGTATTGACTGTACAGGATTGAGGCCTAACCAGAGCAGGAGGCTTACCGTGCCGGCGCCGAAAATGTTGCCGACGCTGGCCAGGCCATGAAAGCCAGACATCATCTGCTTGCCGTGGTGACGCTCGACAAGCGAGCCTTGAAGATTCATGTTTACATCGGCTGTACCGATGGCGGCCCCAAAAATAAACAAAAAAAACAAGAGTGCCCAATATGAAGTGGCAGTTGCCAGACCAACAAGGGCAACAGCGGTAACAGCGCTTGCAAGATAGACAGTTCTCCTGCAGCCAATTCGATTCGCTAAACGGGCCACAAACGGCATCATGCACATTGATCCGGTACCAAGGCCCAAGAGGAGCAGGCCTAATTCCGCCTCACCTATCTGCGCCCTTTCCTTAGCAAATGGAACCAAAGGTGCCCATGCGCCCATGCAAGATCCCGCGAGGAAGAAAGCATATCTGGAGGCGGAAAGCGTATGAGAGGTAAAAAAAGCTCGTTCCGTACTATTCATCTAATAAAGCCTGTAGTTCGCAAGCGGACACTAAGCCCGTAACTTATGGTTCAGATCGGTAATAAAATTTTTGCTGACGCGTGCGACCTAGAGAGCTAGAGCCTTTCCCAGGTAGAGCTAGCTAGTAAGGACGCCAGATGAGTAGCCGAATTTTTCGCCGACATCTTAGCTACCGTTCATCGCGCAACCATCAAAAATAGCATTGATGAGTTGTGACCAGAGAAAGTCTTCATAGGGCGTTTTGGCGTTGAACTGACTGCAAAGTGTCTTCGTCTACTTCCTCAAGCCAATAATCGATTCGTCGAACTTCGCGTCATACAAACAATCATCAATAACACCGGTCAATGTGTTCATCCAAAAAATTTCCTGACCCACTAGCTATTTGTTTCGGGCTCTTGCCCAGCGCAAGAAACCGTACAGGCGTACGATTTCTATCCTACTGCGAGCGCTGATCGAGGTCAATGAAATCGTACGGTTGTACGATTTCTTGCCCTATGCTAATGTCAGCTGGCAGAGATAGGAGTATGCATGACGAACGAGAAACGGAAGACTTGGCAGCAAGACCCTCATCGTAGGGAGAATATCCTCAAGGCAACCCTAGACTGCATCGAACTGCACGGGGTTGTATGCACAACGTACCGAAAGATTTCCGAACTGTCGGGCGTGCCTCTCGGTTCACTTACACACTACTTCCCGAGCATGCAGGAGCTGCTGCTGGAGGCATTCCAGCTGTTGGCTCAATGCGTATCTACTCGATTTGCAGCAGCAATTCGAAAAGCAAAGACTAAAGAAGACGCTTGCAATGCGATCGTGGATGTTATCTTTGAAAGATTCACATTCGGCACTAGAACGATCCAGCTGACTTGCGAGCTCTATATTTTCGCGGGTCGTAACTCTGTAATGAAGAATGTTATGAAAGACTGGATGCTTGAAATCAGAGGATCACTCGAACTCTTTTTCTCCCCCTTGTCAGCAGTCGCGTTAGATGCTCTGATTGAAGGAGTCATTCTTCATCGATCGGTAATCCCCATTGCTCGTGAAGACGCTTACAAAATGATAGCCAGGCTATCCGATTTGTAATAGTCATTGTTTGCAGACAGAAAAATAAAGCGTTATCTGGCCAGCATATCCAAACTACGTAGGTATAAGCGGCACGGTAACGTCCTGCCTGATGATTGAAAGAGGTTGCCGCTCTCGCTGCGGGATGTAAACCGACGCCGTTGCTGCGTTTCTTGTAAGGGTATGAACGTCCGCTCTGGGTCGGTTAGCGACCGTCCACCGTATCGAGTTCACCCTTGTTCTCCCCTAACGCGGAGGACAACCCATGAAAACCGCTGCTATCTACACCCATCGCCCATGGAACAAGGGAAAGCTAGTCGGGCAGAAAGCTCCGCTCCGACTCAGAGATATCTGGGCCATCCGGGTAAGGCTCCAGATCGCGGAGAAATCTAGGGATCTGGCGTTGTTCAACTTGGCAATCGACAGCAAGCTGCGAGCCTGCGACTTAACCAAGCTTCGTGTACGGGACGTAGCCCATGGAGAGCATGTGTCGTCACGAGCGATCGTGATGCAGCAGAAAACTCACCATCCAGTGCAATTTGAGATCACCGAGCAAACCCGTATGGCTTTGGAAGCCTGGATGCATCAGGCTCATCTCCGTAGCGAGGACTGTCTGTTTCCGAGCCGGCTACACGGTTCAGATCATCTCTCCACCAGGCAATACGCTCGAATAGTGAAAGCCTGGGTGACAGCCATTGGCCTTGATCCGGCGCTGTACGGCACCCACACGCTGCGGCGAACGAAGGCCTCGTTGATCTATCGTAGAACCAAGAATCTGAGGGCAGTCCAACTCTTGCTTGGCCATACGAAGCTTGAAAGCACCGTCAGATATCTGGGGATTGAGGTCGACGATGCCTTGGAGATGGCAGAGCAGACGGAGGTCTGACCATCCAAAGCGACGGTCAAGGGCAGACCGTCGCTAACCGACCCAAAGCTGCCGTTCGTTTGAGGGAATATGTCGGCCATAAGCGGACATATCGGACAATGATGTGGAGCTGCTCCCGTCACTTACGCATCTACTTCGTCAAACGCAACGCCTCAAGTACAAGAGCGAAGGCCGGGGAAGGTTGTCTGCGGCTGGGGTAGTAGAGGTGATAGCCAGAATAAGGCTCGCACCAGTCCTCCAGTACCCGGATCAATCGGCCCTCTTCAAGGTAAGGGAAAAACTCGTCTTCGGGCAGGTAGGCGATGCCCAGGCCTCCGACTGCTGCGTCAGCGATATGGGTGGTGGTGTTGAACACCAGTTGCCCGTCAACCCTCACCCTCAATTTCTTGCCTTTGCGCTCGAACTCCCATGCCTCCACTCCCCCGTAGGTGGGAAAACGGATGTCGATACACCTATGCGAAGCAAGGTCGTTAGGATGCTTGGGTGTGGGATGTTCAGTGAAATAGCTGGGGGCGGCAACCACGGCCATACGCAGATCGCCGCCGATCGGCATGGCGATCATGTCTTGCGCTACGGTACCGCCAAACCGCACCCCGGCATCGAAGCGGTCAGCCACGATATCTCGGAAGCCGTAGTTGATATCGAATTCGAGCTTGATGTCTGGATAGGTCGCCAGAAGGGGTATCAGCTTGGGCAGCAAGGTCGTCTTGATGATGTTGTCGCCACAGGTAATACGAATCTTGCCCGCCGGCTTGTCCCGCAATTCGGTCAGCGCATCTAGCTCGGCTTCGATCTCATCGAAACGGTGGCCGATGGTATGCATGAGGCGTTCACCCGCCGCCGTCAGCGAAACACTGCGAGTGGTGCGTGTAAGCAGGCGAATCTGCAACCGCGCCTCCAACGCTGACACAACCTGACTTACCGCAGATTGGGTTACACCCAGGTGTGCTGCCGCGCGGGTGAAACTGCCTTCGCGAGCCACCGTCACGAAGGCTTGCAGGTCGTTGAAATTGTGCCGAGGCATGCGTCAATCCTCTTATTCAGTAGCAGAGGTTATAGCGGCTTTTAGCATTAATTAGCTAATCAAAGTCTCAATCTTTCACGACAATGCTCTAGGCCCTCGTGTGTTTTGCACGCGAGCGGCCCAAGCAATCGTCAGAACACTCGACGATCGATCTTCAACCCGTGAGAGATGACCCAATGAAGAAACTCCTTGTAGCCCTGGGCCTTCTGCTCAGCTCGGTCACAGCCCTCGGAGCCGATATGTCCAACGGTGCAGACAATTTTTTCAAGAGCGACAAGGTGACCATGGAGAAGGTCGCCTTCAAGAACCAGTACCAAATGAAGGTCGTGGGCAACCTCTTCATCCCTAAAGGAGTAGGTATGACCGCCCGAAGCCCGGCAATCATTGTTGGCCATCCCATGGGCGCGGTTAAGGAGCAGAGTTCCAACCTGTACGCCCAGAAACTGGCGGAGCGAGGCTTCGTGACCCTGGCGTTAGATCTGTCGTTCTGGGGCGAGAGCGAGGGCAGCCCACGTAACGCCGTTCTCCCAGACCTCTACGCAGAAGACTTCAGTGCGGCTGTCGATTATCTCGGAACTCGGGCGTTCGTAGATCGGCAGCGCATCGGCGTGCTGGGCATCTGTGGCAGCGGCAGCTTCGCGATAAGTGCGGCCAAGATCGATCCGCGAATGAAGGCTATCGCAACGGTCAGCATGTATGACATGGGCGCCGCCAATCGCAACGGCCTCAAGCATTCGCAAACTCTGGAGCAACGCAAGCAAGCAATCTCAGCAGCAGCCGAGCAGCGCTATGTGGAGTTCGCCGGCGGCAAGACTCAGTACACCAGCGGCACCGTGCACGAGCTGAGGGACGATACCAATCCGATCCAGCGCGAGTTCTTCGACTTCTACCGCACGCCTCGTGGTGAGTACACGCCGGCAGGTTCCAGCTCCGAGCTGACCACCCACCCAACGCTGACGAGCAACATCAAGTTCATGAACTTCTATCCGTTCGCGGATATCGAGACCATCTCCCCTCGCCCGATGCTGTTCATCGCTGGCGAGAACGCCCATTCGCGCGAATTCAGTGAGGAGGCATTCCGCCTGGCTGGTGAGCCCAAGGAACTCTACATCGTCCCCAGCGCCGGACACGTCGACCTGTATGACCGGGTGAAACTCATTCCTTTCGAAAAGCTCACCCAGTTCTTCCAAAACGGCCTGAAGTGATCCGGTGGGCACCATGAATACCTCATTTACTGTTCACGCTGACCAGCCACTGTCCCGCCCTAGTCACTGGGGCGGGGTGTTGGCGATGACGCTCTGCGTCTTTGCCCTGATCGCCTCGGAGTTCATGCCTGTCAGTCTGCTGACACCGTTGGCAGTCGATCTGCATGTCAGCGAAGGAGCGGCAGGGCAAGGCATCGCGATCTCCGGTGCCTTTGCCGTGCTGACCAGCCTGTCGATCACCTGGCTAGCCAGAAGCATGGATCGCAAAACGCTCCTTCTTATCCTTACGAGCCTTATGGCGATATCCGGCGCTGTTGTAGCGCTCGCACCGAGCTTCACCCTCTACATGGTCGGACGAGCGTTGATTGGTGTTGTCATCGGCGGATTCTGGTCTATGTCAGCGGCAACGGCGATGCGCCTGGTGCCAGATGATCAGGTGCCCAAGGCGCTGGCTGTTTTCAACGGCGGTAATGCGCTGGCCACGGTGATCGCGGCGCCACTAGGCAGCTATCTGGGGTCGGTGGTCGGCTGGCGCGGCGCGTTTCTCTGCCTGGTGCCGGTAGCGGTCATCGCACTGGTCTGGCAATGGTTCAGCCTGCCCAGCATGCCGGCCCAGGTGCGCAAGCGAGGTGCGGCCAACGTTTTCAGGCTGCTTGGGACTCGTTCGGTGTCCTTCGGCATCGCGGCTTGCGGCGCCTTCTTCATGGGGCAGTTCGCGCTGTTCACCTACCTCAGGCCGTTCCTGGAAACGGTGACGAAGGTTGACGCCACAATGCTGTCGCTGCTCTTGCTGGTGATTGGCGTTGCCGGCTTGGGGGGGACGTTGTTGATCGGCGCCCTGCTGAAGAAGGGACTGTACCGCACGTTGATAGCTATTCCGCTGCTGATGGCGGTGATTGCCCTCTCGCTGATCCCAGTTGGCAGCGCAGTAGTGCCGGTGGCGATCCTGCTGGGCCTGTGGGGACTGATGGCCACGGCAGCGCCTGTGGGCTGGTGGAGCTGGGTCGCTCAGGCGATGCCCAACGACGCCGAGGCCGGTGGTGGGTTGATGGTGGCAGTGGTGCAATTTGCCATCGCCTCGGGTTCGATGTTGGGGGGCTGGCTGTTTGACCACAGCGGCTACCAGAGCACCTTTACTACCAGTGCGGCCATTCTATTGATTGGTGCGGCTATGACACTCATGGCCATGCGTGTACAACCAGGCCGAAGTCAGGATTCTCCATGATCAGCCTGCATTTGTGCCGTGCGGGCATCTGGCTCTGCCTGCTGCTGATGCTCAGTGGCTACGTAATTGCGGCGCCTAAGCCGAAGGAGAAACTTATGTGGATGACCATTGGTGACAAGCGCTTCGCTATTACCTTGGACGATAATGAAAGCGCACGGGCACTCGCTCAGTTATTGCCCTTGACTCTGGACATGACCGAACTCAACGCCAATGAGAAGTACGCGACCTTGCCGCAGCGGCTTCCTACCCGTGCGGCGAGGCCTGGCACCATCCGCAATGGAGATCTGATGCTATACGGCAACGATACGCTGGTGATCTTCTACCAAACGTTTGAGTCAATCTACGCCTACTCCCACCTGGGACGAGTTGATAGCCCCGATCAGCTTATCGAGACTCTGGGGAAGGGGAATGTGTCCGTTCACTTCTCTATGGACTAGGTGGTGCATCGCTAGACCTGATGAGTGTCTGATACAAGCCGTTTGCTGTCCTCCACGAACGGCAGCTATGGGTCGATAGCTGCCACTCGCCGAGAGATAACTTGACCTCAAAGAGTCGCGCAGCTTTCGTGTTCGAGGAGCGCCCAAAGCCGAGCAGATTCTGCGTATTCCAGCATGTCGGAAAGCTGGTTTTCATCAAGATCCCCTCGGCGATGCGCTGCCATCGCTAGCTCAGCAAGCACAGCTGCTCGGCCATCCGGGTCAACGATCAACTCCGGCTGGTCGTTCAGCTCAGCGAGCCAGCCCGCTGGAAGGCTCAACATTTCACCGTCCACAGATGATCAATCCTTGTCGTGTACGACTGACTCATCATCTCCCGCCTCATACCCCAGTCCGGTATCGCCGGCACACTGGCGCTCCGCATCGTCCCCCTCCCCCAGCGCTCATTGATGTTATCCATCACCTCCATCAGCCGGTCACACTGCACAGGCTGCTTGAGCGCAAACAAATCCCCTGAGAACTCGCCAGGCTGTCGCAGATCCATGAGCAGCACCTCGGCTTTGCTGTACCGAAACCCGGGGCGGTAGATCCGGCCGACCGCATCGGTGGCCAGCCGCGTCAGCAGCAACGTGTCGCACGTTGGATATGGCAGCTCCACCAGGGCGCCTTGGGCATGGCGCGCTTCGTCTGGGTTGAACATCCCGGTGCGGATGCTCACCCGCAGGCGCTTGCACACCGAGCCTTGGACCCGAAGCTTTTCTGCCGCGCGGCCGACGTAGGTGGCCACGGCCTGCTTGATCGGCGCCAACTCGGTCAAACGCTTGCCGAACATCCGACTGCAGCAGATCTCCTGCTTCGGCGGCTCCGCCTCATCCAGTTCAATGCACGGCGTGCCGGCCAGCTCGCGAGCAGTCTTTTCCACTACCACGCTGAATTTCTGCCGGAGTGTCCAAGGGTCGGCCTTGGCGAGATCCATTGCCGTAAGGATGCCCATGGCTTCAAGGTGCGCCGTCATGCGCCGGCCGATTCCCCACACCTCTTTGACCTCGGTGTTTCGCAGCACCCAATCGCGCTTGAAGGGATCGGTGATATCGACCACCCCGCCGGTCTGGGCGAGTAGGCGTTTCGCGGTATGGTTGGCCAGCTTGGCGAGGGTCTTGGTACCGGCGATGCCAACCCCCACCGGGATGCCGGTGCACTGGAAAACCCGCGAGCGCACCCTCCGCCCGAGCTGGGTCAAGTTCTCCTGGATGCCGCTCAGGTCAGCGAAACACTCGTCGATGCTGTAGATCTCGGTCGCGGGTACCATCCCCTCAATGACCGTCATCACGCGCTCGCTCATGTCACCGTAAAGCGCGTAGTTGCTACTGAAGGCCATGATGCCGTGCTGGCGGAGCTTGTCCTTTGCCTGGAAGTAAGGCTCGCCCATTTTCACGAAGGGCTTGGCGTCATATGACCTGGCGATCACGCAGCCGTCGTTATTGCTGAGCACCACAATCGGGGTCTTGGCAAGGTCTGGTCGAAAGACCCGCTCACAGCTCGCATAAAACGAGTTGCAGTCGATCAGCGCGAAGACCTGGTCACTGCGCATGGTCGCGCACGCTGTAACGGACCACGCCCCAGACGACCAAATCGTCGCCCTCCATGATGTAGCGCGGGGGATACGCCGGGTTTTCCGACTTGAGGATCACCGCGCCGTCGCGACGATGCAGCCTCTTGCACACCGGCTCGCTGTTCACGGCAGCGATGACGATGTCGCCATGCTCAGCCTCGCGCCCACGGTCTACGATCACGATATCGCCTGAGTAGATGCCGGCACCCTGCATGCTATCGCCCTCAACTTTCACCAGATACACATGCGGCGCGCGGAGGTCGAATAGCTCATCGAGGGAAATGTGACCTTCGAGGTGGTCAGCCGCAGGCGATGGGAAGCCGGCCGGAACTCGAAATGAGTAAAGCGGAAGAGGCTCGGCGCCTCCGGTCGGGGAACCCAGGTAGGTGACTGTCATGGTGGTAGGCTCAAGGCTGACTGTATGCATATACAGTAGATATGGCGTCGCGATATCGGTCAATCCAGAACACCGAATTTTCTGACGAACGAGAGGTGGGAGATGTGCGGACGTTATTCAATCTACGAGTCGATGGATCACTACCTTCGCCAGCTTTCGTTGGATCTGGTGGTTATCAATGGCTATGACCACGAACCCATCTCGCGTTACAACGTGGCGCCAGCGACTCGCGTCGAGGTCATTCGCCAGGCAGAGGACGGCCTGAGCGTGGAAAAGGTCAGGTGGGGATGGTCGCCGTTCTGGGCGAAGGGGAAACGTCCCGATCCGATCAATGCTCGGGCCGAAACGGTGGTGACGGGTAAGTTTTTCAAGGGGCTATGGCCTGCGGGCAGAGCACTTGCTCCTGCCAACGGCTGGTTTGAGTGGGTGCCTGACCCGTCCGACCCAAAGCGCAAGCAGCCATATTACATCACCAGTGCTGACGGGGCGCCGCTCTACTTCGCTGCGCTGGCTGAAGTGCATCAGGACATTGAGCCAAGCGAGCGCGACGGGTTTGTGATCATCACTGCCGCAGCTGATCAGGGGCTGGTGGACATCCACGATCGCAAACCCTTGGTACTTACGCCAGAAGTGGCAAGGGAATGGTTGGACCCCGCGACATCACCCGACCGCGCCGCCGCTATAGTTGAGAGCGGATGTCGGCCGGCGGAAGACTTCAGGTGGTATCCAGTGGGGAAAGCCGTAGGCAACGTGCGAAACCAAGGGCCAAAACTGATTGAGCCAGCTTAGTGACGAATGAGCGGCTGATGGTCGCATGGAGCTGGGAGGCCGTCACCGCTTGAGGCTATTGGCTCACAAAATCCCCAAATCCCTGAGTCATTCTGAAATAATGGCACTTCGTCATTATCTGAGCAAAGGACTCTCATGAAACGCTTTTTAATTCGGTCAATCGGCGCGATCTGTGCCCCCTCAATTCTACTTCTGGGCCAGTCATTTTGGGCTTCTGCGGCAGCAAAAGACCTGAAATGGTGCTCGGACGTTACGGTTACTGGCACAATCGGGCGCAGCATTTATGAAGCACACAACGGGATGAAACACTCCATTGAGTTCATGGATCTCAACGAAGCGATCAGAGTCCTACCGGCGGGGGGCGACTGCGATTTCGACAAAGTTGTGACTGACCGTATACAGCTGGCCGGGCACTACAGCAAACCCGAAACTGGCCAGACCCTGACAGTAACGGGTCGCCTTCTGCCGCAGGGGGCACCTGCCGATCGATATGAAGTAATTCTATTTGTGCCCGAGCAACGCTAGCATTGCCCATGCTGTGAACCGGTAATAACCGGTCTCTCGTGCCGAGGCGGCCGACGCCCACTTTAAGCAGGTTGCCAGCTTTCCAGGCCACTTCGATGTCTGATAAGGGGTTGGTGCCCAAGTGCGTAGAGCTGATAGTCCGTTACCGCTTGGTAGGCCGATTCAGCGATCAAGCGCAGGCGTTCCACCTGGTCCGGCGCCTCGCCGGCGGCCTGGACATCGAGGTAACGGCGAGGCGCCGCTATCGCCTCTTGAATCGGGGGTTCACCCGCCTCGATCATCCCTTCAATTGCCCGCTTCGCAATTCCTTCCTGAGGATTTCCTCAACGCATTATAGGCAAAGGCAGCCTGACGGTATCCATGCTTCCCGCCCAGCGACAAATCAGAACAACTGACCCAGCTCGGCAGGTTTCCAGTTCATGATTACCAACTCACCAGTGACGTCCGCTTTTCCAATTCGTTGATTAGCCGTCGTGTAGCGGATATGGCTGCAGGTGATCAGTCGATCACTGAGCGCCTACGCGTTGAGCGCGAGCAGCTCCATCGGGTCAGGGAAGCAGCCAAAACGATGACACTTGGTGAGGCCGTCCGCGAGCTAGGTATCGGCCGGACAGAGCTCCACCGCATGTCGAAGGCCCACGGTTTCCTGTTCAGGTCGAACAACAAAGAGCGCCAGCAGCGCGAGATTGCCCGCGAGGCGAGAGCCGCTGAAAAGGCGCGGATAGTGGACCTGGTGCGCGCCAACAGCGGCAAAGGCTTGAGCCGTCACTTCGTCGCTGGCCGTCTTGGCATCAGCGACGGATACCTCAAAAAGATCATCGAGGAAAACGGCCTCGACTTTCCGCTATACGGGGACCGACCTTGAAACGCATCACCGCGCGCGTTCGGCATGGCCGGCGCCAGCAACAAATCAATCTGCCGCCCAGCGGCTTGGGAGGTATCGGTCATGGCAATGGATCAGTCGGAGCGCGACAAGCGTCGGCGCGAGAAGGCAGCCAAGGTGAAGGAAGCGGATCTGCGCCTGAAGGTTCGACCAGGGACTAAACAGGCCCTCCTAGAGCTGATGGAGTGGGCCGGGATCGAGGAACAGGGCGAGGCGATGACGCTAATGATTCATCACGTGGAAGCGCTCGGGCATCACGCATTGTTCAGGATCGCGCGCCACGAAATCGAAGCTCACCGCTCTGTGGCGCGGACTGAGCCGCTTCGGCTGTCAGCCAGGAAACGAACCGGGCAGCACCTGCGCGCAATGTGCGGCTGGGCAGATGCTACATACAGCCAGATCATCGAGGCGCTGATCCACGGTATCCACGCACTGGGTAGGCTGCACGCGGCGAAGTTTCTTATCCCGCCGCGGCACGAGATCAGCATATCGCCGCGTCTAGTCCTGGCTTTCGACCGGAAGAGCATGCTGATGATTCAGCAGGAACCAGGGGACGAAATAGTCTACCCATCTTTTCAATGAGTTCTTAAAGAACTTGAATAGGAAACAGGTCCCTTCTAATCTTTGCGAGCGACTCCAAGCATGAATCAACACTAGACCTCAAATTGAGCTCATTGAGACTTGAATTATATTCACCGCCCGCAACAATCTGCTCCCATAGCCCCTTCACATTTGAAGCATTAAATCGAATATCCACAAAAGCTGCTGTATGCTCCGAAGACTCGAAGCGCAGAGCATCGACTGACGCAAGCATCAACTGACAGTCAGCAAGAGCATTAATTGCCCGAGGGAGCAGCTCTTTCGGATCATGCGGGCCGGCTGAGTGAGCTAGATTACTAATGCGCTCTATCAACCCAACGCAAATATCAGCTATGCCGAACGCCTTGACCACATACTCTCTCCGCTCGTTAAGATCATCGTAAATCTTTTGGCGCCTTTGCTGCCCAGCTATGTATGTTGCCCCGCCAATTGCTGCAATTGATCCGACAGCCTGCACCCAGCTTGCGATTTCACTACTATTTAGATCGTAAACTCTAATCATTAGTGAAACGACAAAAATAGACGCAAGCACCCAAACGAAATTCTGCACAGACAACCAAGGCTTAAACAAGCTTTTCCCATAATCATTCAACATTGTCTTCCAACTTTCGCTTTATTGTTACGAACCTGCCGAATTGTGGCAAACCCCATATTACCCCAAAAATTCCACCATGCCGCATCCGGCCACGGAGGGCGGCGCATGCATGGAGAAAACCATGAGCTACTTCTACAAAACCGAATCACCGACAGTGTTGGCTGCTGTGCGCGCCTGGGACCAGAAAAAGGCCGATTGGGACGCTCAACGAGTGCGGCTCGGCCGGGCCTTCGGCGGCGCTGCCTCTCCAATGTTCAGCGGGTCACGCAATTACGTCGGAGGCATCAAACTCGGCGCCAGCCGCGACCTTGATGTGCATTGGTGTCGACCTGACGATTACGGTTACCGGGCTCTGCGCCGAGCGCCAAAGCACGCCAAGGGTACCGGCAAGGACGTACGGGCCGCCGAGAAGGCAGAGCACCAGCGCTTAGCAGGTCTCTGGAAAGAGCACTGCCCGGAGGCTATCGACCGGGATGATATGTGGGAGGCCGTCGGCGTCGACCGCGGCGGCATCTGGCTTAGTGGCGGAGTGTGCTTCGAATACGGCGGCGTCGTATGGCTGAATCTTGGCTCTCGGTCTTCATCCGACGATGTCGATGGACTGACGGAAATTGTCGGCAGCGAGTACGAAGCAGCCCGCGAACAAGTGCTCAAGCTGCGCAAAGCCGCATGAGTTTTAGGCTGTCGGCTCGACTCGGTATTTCCTGATGACCAAGCCGGCGGGTAACTCAGTCATCCCGCGAATGTTCACAAGAATTTCAGATTCGCCTGGGTTCACAGCCTCGTCGGTGCCCTCAAAAAACTCTATGCCGCTTGCCGATAAGTGCTCGGTATCAACCTCATAAATCCATCCAGACTCAGAGTTTTCATATGTTGCGAACCAGCTTGCGACCTTTTCATTTGAAGTGAACGAAAGGTACGAAGTTCGGTTAGCGGAGCTGCAAGCGTTGTGAAGATATCTGGCATTGGATGCAGAGCGGCCGAATTCGATGACCGTCGTTCCGAACTGAACATGGGGATCACCGCACTGAGCCTCCAATTCATCATCGGTCCCACTACTGACAAGCTTCCCGCCATTTAGCAAATCCAGCGAAACGCTGACGCCTCTGTAGATTCTCATCCAGCCCTCTTTAGTAATTGATCTGGCATGAGCACGAATACCCCACTTCAACGAATCACGCCACCCCGGCGAGGGCGGCGCCTGCAATGGAGATTGCCATGGCCCAGTTCTACCTACAGGACAGCCGAAGCCATGTCGGTGACGGCATGATGTTCTGGGCGAAGGAAGGTCGCGGCTACGTGACCAACCTGGACCAGGCCGAGCTGTTCACCTTCGAGGAAGCCTGCCGTCACCGCGACACCGATATCCCGTGGCCGAAGGAATACATCGACGCCCGCGCGCATTACGGTGTCGACTGCCAACTGATGGATAATGATCGCCGAGTCGCCGAGCTCTCGGCCGGCGCCCGAGTCTACGTGCATGTGCCAGGCGACTGGAACGGGAACGACGTCTACTGGGTCAGCGAGATGCGCGGCAAGGTGACCGAGAACCTGCAGCACGCTCAGTGCATGGATCTCGAAAACGCTCAGTTCACGTACTTCAACCACGCCGGCCAGGGCACCCGGGTTTTCTGGCCTGCCGCCTACATCGACACGATCCGCAGGCGCCTAGTGCACCGCCAGAATGTCGACCACAAGCTGGCGCTGCGCGTAGCAGGCGTGAAGATGCCCCGGCCGCCCAAAGTCGCCAAGCGCCGCGAGCCGATGCTCAACTGCTGCGGCTGCGGGCGCTTTATCAGCTGGGATGGACGATTTCTCAACAACTGCAAGAACTGCGGCGCGAACAACTGCCCCTGATCCGACCACTATGCGGATGAACGCAGACTCTTTGCCACCGATTTGTAGAGTTCCCAGAAATTGGCGCGCATGCGTCGCAGTGCTTCGTCACTTATCGTACCAGCGTGAAGTTCTTTCCTGTACGCGTCTATCTGTCTGAAGTAACCAGTCTCCATAGGCACCGAGAAGTCAGATTCCTTCAAGTGTTGAACTTCGCAGGCCGCCTGCAGCGCGCACTCACGGTCGGTACCCGATCGAGCCACGAGGGCTTCGATTGCGTTCTCCAATGCATAGTAGATGTCGGAACGATTTCTCATAGCTGGCCCACTCATTAGCTGAACGCCACACCAATACCCCACTTCAACGAATCACGCCACCCCGGCGAGGGCGGCGCCTGCACGCAAGGACAACGACATGACCGAACAACAGCACGACGAAAGCAAACTCGAGCGGGTCATCCGCAAGATCAAGCGCTGCTTGGCCCTGTCCAAAAGCTCGAACGAAAACGAAGCGGCCACAGCGATGCGCCAGGCTCAGGCGCTGATGCGCGAGTACCGCCTCACCGAGTTGGATGTGCGCCTGAGCGACGTGGATGAGGTTCAGTCGGAGAAATCCAGGGCTAACCGGCGGCCAACCTGGGATCGACACCTGAGCGGAATCGTGGCCAGGGTATTCGCCTGCCGACCACTCTCGTACAAGCACTGGTGCAAGTCGTCCGGGCGAATGGTTGAGCGGGCCTTGTTCGTGGGCGTGACGCCTGCACCACAGATCGCGATGTATGCCTACGAGACCTTGCTCGCCAAGCTGACGCAGGCACGGCGCGACTATGTGGCTCAGGTCAGGAGCGGCAAGCGACGCAGAGACTACTCCCCTGAGACAGCCGGCGATCACTTCGCAATCGCGTGGGTTTCAGTGGTGCACGGCAAGATCCATGAACTTGTGCCCCGCGGCGAAGAAGGCCCGGCGCTCGAGCAACACTCCAATGGGCGCGACCTCGTGGCAGTAGAGAGCCAGGACAAGGCACTGATAGAGCAGTACCTGGGCGGTCGCGAGATCGGCAAGCAGCGCAAGTCGGGGCCCGTAGAGCTCGATATGGCTGCCCAGATTGCAGGGATGCTCGCCGGGCAGCGGGTACAGCTCAATCCAGGCATGGCTCACGGCGAACAGGAACAGTTCAGGTTGGGAAGCGCATGACGACGAATCCCTACCAGATCACTGGGCCGGCGCAGATCGGCTTCAGTGGCGGACGCAGTTCCGGGTACATGCTGTATCACATCCTCGAAGCGCACGGCGGCAAGTTGCCCGAAGGGGTACACGTCACCTTCCAGAACACCGGCAAGGAGCGCCCTGAGACGCTCGACTTCATTCTGGAATGCCAGCGACACTGGAATGTGCCTATCACCTGGCTGGAGTTCGACGGCGTTTACGGCCGGGGCCTGACCTGGAAGGTGGTCAGCCACGAGACCGCAAGCCGCAAAGGCGAGCCGTTCGACCTGATGCTGCAGTACTACACGGACTACCGACGCGAGGAAAAGGGCGAGCCGCCCATACTGCCGAACCCCGTAAACCGCATGTGCACGGACCGGATGAAGATCAAGGCCAGCACCTGGTACATGCGCGATGTGCTGGGCCTGGATTCGTGGGATGCGATTATCGGCATCCGGGCAGACGAGCCACGGCGCTATCACCGCATGATGGCTGCGAACGAGAAAGGCGGTAACCGGTGGGATAACGTGACGCCCATGTACCAGGCCGGCGTGCTGAAGGTCGACGTGAAGAGCTTCTGGGCCCGTCAGTTGTTCGACCTGGGCATCGACTCCGACCTGGGCAACTGTGATCTCTGCTTTCTCAAGTCACCAGAGAAGATCATTAGAGGAATCATAGAAAACCCTGACGCCGCCCGCTGGTGGATCGAGGCTGAAGAACGTACCGGCCAGGTTTTCCGCCGCGACCGCCCGAATTACAAAGCACTGGAGTGGATGGCTGACCAGCTAGACCGCCAGATACCGCTAGATCTCGACTTCGCTGAGGATGAAGACCTCATCGACTGCATGTGCGGCGATTAGCTAGGCTTTAAGGCAGAAATGATCCCCGTCACCATGCCGCCAGCCCCAAACAAGATGGCCACCCAAAACGTTACGGCCTCTCTACGAGCTTTTTCTTCTTCGCGAATAATCTTTCGAGCTTCAAGGACGCCCTTTTGAGTCAGGTACATTGGCTGTGACTGATCATTTTCAAAATCGACCCGATCCCAAAGGCTTTTATCCTGCCGATCTGGAAGCGGAACAAGTAGAGCCTCTGCTTTCCTCTCCAGATATCTAGTAACGATTGACTGCCGCCACTCATAGATGCTGTCAGAGATCCGTACGTATTCCTCCCAATCATCCGCGGGCTCTTGCGGGCGTCGAGTTTCATTCTCCGCTTCTGCGCGTCGAACTTTCGCAAGCTCGCGCCGGTGCTCCAACCAGTGAAAACCGAACATTCCTGAGTCCTTCAAATTTTTGTCGAAATATACCGGCGAGGTATCCCCATGCCCACAGAAATCCGCGCCAGAAGCCCTATCCTCTCGCACCCTGGAAAATATTGTTTCGGTGGTACTCGAGAAACTCCGTCTGCACGGAGTTAAAAGCCTTACCCTGCACTCTTGCTGGAAGGCCCCAGGCAGCCACAACTGAAGCCGCCCCAGGGGCAATGAGCAGAGCCCCCTCGTTCGTAAAAGAGATCCAGCCACGATCTAAAAGCTTGTCGACGTGGGGAGACAGAAGCAGACCATTGTCGCCGCTCAACCTCTCTTCGTTGGTCGCGTCTCGCCAGGGTTTAATATGGCTTGCGACGAGAAAGGCCAGGTTGTCCACGCCCGTTAGACGACACCGGCTTTCAATCTTTGCTACTCGTTGCCGAAAAACTCCCTGTCCAATCCGTGCACGGGTGAGTTGCTGCTTCTCTGTCTCGGTGAGAGCTTCGTTTTCCAGACTATCGACCTCAACAGCTTCCTTCCCTTCAACCTCTATGTCATGCGCCACCTGCAAAGCGGAAGCATCAACTTCAATGGCCAACTCAACAATCAATCGCCCAAGCTTAGGTGAGATTGCTGCCAAATAGCATCCCTGGTTTCCATGACCATTCTTCTGAAGCGGCGAATATTTGGTTGGAAGCAATGGTCTGATTCGATCAATAAAAGTCTTCGGTTCCACCCAAGTCGGCAGGGGCAGCCACTCGATTAAGACTTCCCAACCCGATTGCCCCCAGTACTCAGCTGCTTCCCAGTGAGTTTTTGGGATAGCTGCTTCTGTATGGCTCCTGGTGACAATACCGATGGCTTTCACTACTCCAGCCGCGTAGGAAATTACTTTGTCACCAACCCGCACTTTAGTTAGGTTCTGATAGGTTTCGTTGAAGCTACCGTCCCTTTTCGCCTTCGGGGACCAGATATAACCGCCAGCGTATTCATCCTGATGGGTTTGCTTATGATTGACCCACCAGAAGCGAGATATTTCTTGCTCGTGAAGAACGCGCTCAAAAACTACCAGCTCCGCTCCGAGGTCAAGCGACTTACGCTCCCAGCCAGCTTCGAGCCATAGATGGGCCCAGGTGTGGGAGTCATCAGTTCTTGAATTTGCCCACCAAGCATTGTGATTTCTCGCGACCGGGGGCAGCCCGCCTACAAGTTCATCAATTTGGGCGAAGGTCAGCGCAATCGAGTCGACTGTCTGAGATCGGAGAAAATCGGCCAGGGGCGTGTACTTACTCACCGGTCACCTGTAAGCGCGAAAACTGAAATCATATTGCCATCAGGGACCAACAGCAATCTTCCCGTTCCAACAACTCAGTCTCCATCCAACGCCATGATGTAGAGCAAGGTATCCCCATGCCCACAGAAAACCGATCCATCAACACCGATATGGTCAACGAGATGCTGCCGTGCCCCTTCTGCGGTCA
Source organism: Pseudomonas sp. SWRI51 (assembly GCF_014268825.1). Lineage (NCBI taxonomy): Bacteria > Pseudomonadati > Pseudomonadota > Gammaproteobacteria > Pseudomonadales > Pseudomonadaceae > Pseudomonas > Pseudomonas sp. SWRI51. The sequence goes on from NZ_JABWRG010000008.1 coordinate 23,255, forward strand.
GCAGGACTTTCTCATCGAGCGCCTAGACAGCGACGCCTCAGTGGTGATCTGCCAAGGCCTTACTGGGCCGCATGAGGCTTGCCTGGCGCGTGGCCCAGTCGGCGTGGCACAGGATGAGGGCGAAGAGCAGCCAGGCCGCGACAAGGCAATCGAGCTGTGGAATGCGAGAGCCGAGCAGCGCCAGGGCGAGCCGGTTGCCGTTCTGTACGCCGACGGCACGGTGCTGACAAAAGCAGATTGCGGCGACGCCTTCGCCACCTGTTGCAAGGTGGAAACACCGCTCTACTTGCACGCCGATCCTGACGATGTCGAGCGGCTGCGCGCAGAGGTAGAGAAACAGCGACGCCTCAAAATGCTCGTCGCCGAGAGCCTGCAGAACACGCTGAACAATTGCTCGGTCTACCGCTACCAGTTGGCGGAGCAGAGCGCGCTACTGCAACTGGGCTTGGCGATGATCAATCGAGGAATCGTCAGCTTCGACGACCAGATCGAATACCGGCAGAAGCTGGCCGCCCTATCCGCCAGCGCAGAGCCGAGCAAAATCGGAAATCCCGAATTATCTGCCAGTGCCGCGCCGGCTGCATCGATCCCCGAGGGCTACTGCCTCATGCCCAGGCGGCTCACTGCCGAGAACGGAGCCAAGGCTCTGCTGCTTGGTGAGTTCAAACTGAACGTCGTACGCGAATGCCCTGAGTGCCACGATCTGGAAGAGCCGGTGGAAGGCTGCGAAATCTGCGATGGCGAGGGTGAATATGCGCAGCACCACACGATCCCATGGGACCAGATCAAGTTCATCTACAGCGAAGCTGTGAAGGGTCTTGCAATCCAGCCCGACGCCGTCCTGGAACTCAGATCTGTAGGTGCAACCGATGGCCAAGCCTAAGCGCGGTCGCATAGTTGTTCAGTGCTACGGCAACGTCTGCCAGGCAATGATCTGGCGCAACGATGGGCATGTACACGCCACAGATCGAATGCGCGGCATGCGCCGAGCCTTAGAACACCTGTACGCCGACCGACATCGGTGCAGCAGATGCAATTAGGAATCCAAACAATGAAGGTCCACTGGGCTGTTCATATCGACTACGACCACGACGGGAACGACGATGAGCACTTTTCGGCTTGCGGTGTGGGCCGTGGCAAGCGCGACTGCGATGAGTGGGAATCGGCCAGGTTCAAATCCGAGGTCACCTGCAAGACCTGCCTAAAGGTCATCGCAAAACAAGAGCGCAAGCACTCCTGACCACCAGAGCACATTTGTACTCCACCCAGCTTTAACCCCTCTCCCCTCTATTCACTGCCGCGAGCGAGCGGCCAAGGAATCGTCATGCCTGAAGAAATCAAGCTGATCCAACGCGTTGCCGTCGAGCGCGATCAAGATGGCTGGTGGAGCCACCCCGACGAACCAGAGTTCGAAGAGGATCTGGCGGCCTTCAAGGCCTGGCTCGTGCAGCAGGGCCTGGAGCTGAAGCAGTGGCACATGGATTCGGATATCGGCGACCACCACCCTTACGACGACGGCGAGTGCCACTGTCTCGGCTGGGAGCCGGAATGCCCTGGGCCTGAATGGTTCCTGCTCGGGATCTTCGATACAGAGGAAGGCCCGTGTGTCAGCTGGGCGCGGCGCGAGGTGAAGCCATGACCCGCATAGCCCTCCTCCTCGCACTGCTGGCCGCCGGCGCTAGCGCAGCACCCAAGCCGCAAGACAACGTCATCGACGTGCAGCATGACAGCCAGGGCGGCGTCACCTGCTACTTGCTCAACGGGGTCGGCATCAGCTGCATCCCCGACAGCCAGCTGCAGGCCGGCAACGAGCGCCAGCTCTCACCGCACGAACAACAGGACAAAGGGCCAACACCGGCCGGCGCCCAGGTGCAGTTGATTGAAGAGAGGTATTCGCTGTGAGCAAGAAGAAGACGAGCTTCACGATCGTCCCCACCGAAGAGCTGGCGGAGCTGCGCCGCGATCGAGATCGGCTGAGCGCGATTGAGTCGTGCTGCTGGGATGTCAGGTTCGATAGCCATTCCAACGGCATGGACGGGGACTACAGCATTAGCATAGAGATCGTCGGTCACTACGAGGGCAAGCCGCACGAGCGGGTCATGGGCGAGAACTACAACGAGAATCTGCGCGCCGCCATCGACCAAGCGCTGACCGCTGAGGCGTATCCACCAGAGCGACCAGAGTACGACATCTACGGCAACCCAGAGCGGAGGCGCGCATGACCGACCTGATTGAAGTGAAGAACTCTACCTACTTCCTGCAAGCAGCCATCGACGTACAGGCCGAGCGCGGCAAGCAGTACGACGCACCGGACGGCGCGCGGAGCATGGCCAAGACGGTACAGGCCTTCAACGCCATTACCGGCCATAACCTCTCCGAGGCCGAAGGTTGGCTACTGATGCAGATCGTCAAAGATGTGCGTCAGTGGCAAAACCCGGACAAGTATCACGAGGACAGCGCGCTGGATGGTGTGGCCTATTCCTCGCTGAAGGCTGAGGCCCTGGCCGCCGAGGGCAAGCCATGATCGCCCTCGCCTACATGGCCTACCTGATCTACAGAGGGGCGCGATGAGCGAGCCACCCCTTATCAGCAGTCAGCGCTACCTGAATCGCCAGGTGATCATCAGGAAGGCCACCAAATTCAAGGTGTTCGTCGTCAGAACGGTCGACCTGAAAATGCGCGGCAGGATCTATCGCATCATCCTGGATGGACACCACAACCTTGCCGCAGCACGGCTTATCGGCGCCGAGCCAACCTGGAAAGGTCCGCCACCGAAGTTCCAGCGCATCATGAAGAGCATGCCCCCTGAGAGCTTCGCCGCTTTCATGATCAACAACCTCACCGACAGCGACTGGTACTTCCATGACACCGGCCAAGTAGTCGAAGAGCTGCTCGCGCCGCAGTCGTAACCCCCCCTTACAACTCAAGCCCGCCGACATGCGCGGGCATGGAGAGACTCATGCTCGATTTTCTGGCTCGCCTGTTCAAGCGAAGGAAGAAGTCCAACCAGCGCCCGGTGCTTGCACGGACAGGATTTGCGCGCGGCCACAGCCCGGCAACTGGTAGGCAAGATCCGGTGCTTGATCCGCTCAACCCGCTAAGCCCCGTCAGCCCGCTGCATACAGCCTACCAGGCCGACACCTACGAACCATCGCGGAGCACCAGCAGCTCCTGCTCAAGTCGTGACTACAGCAGCCATGACAGCGGCGGCAGCTACTCGTCGAGCGACAGCAGCAGTTCAAGCGACAGCGGGTCCAGCTCCAGCAGCTGCGACTGACCAACAACCTGCCGCCGCCGGCGGCGTGGAGACCATCCCATGGAAACCGAGATCCTTTCGGACGAAGAGCTGGTGGCGATCACCGGCTACAAACCCCGGGCGTGGCAGCGCCGTTGGCTGAATGACAAGGGCTGGCACTTCGTGGAGAGCCGCGGCGGTCGCCCCCTGGTGGGCCGCCAGTACGCACGCCAGAAGCTAAGCGGCGTGGTGATCGACACCGTGCCAGTCGCTGCAGCACCGCCCCCGGCGCCAGCCTGGGCCCCTGATTTTTCCCGAGTGAAGTGAAATGCGACCCAGAAGTACCGAGAACCGCGATCTACCGCCGGGCATGTACCGGCGCAAGCGCACCAGGAAGAACGGAAAAGTGTGGGTCGGGTACTACTACCGCGACCAGGCCGGCAAGGAAATCCCTCTCGGTACCGACCTGGTGCAGGCCAAGCTGAAGTGGGCCGACTTCGAAGCTAAGGCCACGCCGGCCGAACTGCAAACAATGAAGGGAATTTTCGACGAGTACGAACGCAAGATCATCCCAGGCAAAGCAGCGAGGACGCAGAAGGACAACATCTACGAGCTCAAGCAGTTGCGTGCCGTGTTCGACTCGGCGCCCATCGACGCAATCACGCCGTCAATGATTGCGCAGTACCGCGACTCGCGATCAGCCAAGACCAGGGCAAACAGGGAAATTGCCCTGTTCTCACACGTTTTCAATACCGCGCGAGAATGGGGGCTGACCACTCGGGATAACCCGTGCCTCGGCGTGAGGAAGAACAAGGAAAAGCCGCGCGATTTCTATGCCAACGAAACCGTGTGGGAGGCAATGTATGAGGAGGCTCCACCGGAGCTGAAGGACGCTATGGACTTGGCATACCTGACGGGCCAGCGGCCGTCGGACGTGCTGTCCATGCGAAAGGACGATGTGGAAGGGATCTACCTGCTGGTCAGCCAAGGCAAGACAGGCAAGCGACTGAGGATTGTGCTGGAGGTAGATGGCGCCAAGAACAGCCTTGGCTTGCTGCTTGAGCGGATCGCGCGGAGAACGAGCGAGCACTTGTCGCCGTTCTTCATCATCAACGAGCACGGAAAGCGCATGAGCTGGCCGATGCTGCGAAACCGCTGGGCGGACGCCCGCGAGGCTGCCAGGGTAAAAGCAGAAATTGAAAAGAAGCCTGACCTAGCCAGCCGAATTGCCCAGTTCCAGTTCCGCGATATCCGACCGAAGGCGGCATCGGAGATCAACGATCTGAGCGAGGCAAGCATCCTGCTGGGGCACTCGAAGGAAGGAATTACAGAGCGCGTTTATCGTCGCGTCGGGGCCATCGCCAAGCCTTCAAAAAGCTGAAGTTTCGGAACTCCACCCCTTTAGTTTCGGAACTCATGGCTTTTTCGACCCACAAATAAAAACCCCGCAGACGTTAATCTGCGGGGCTTTAGAATGTGGAGGCCGAGGTCGGAATCGAACCGGCGTAGACGGATTTGCAATCCGGAGCATAACCACTTTGCTACTCGGCCTCAAGTTGGAGTCAGCTTTCGCTATCTCCTTGAAACTGCTGCGCTTTTTCAAACCAGCTGCGTTTCAATGGACGCCATTATGTCGGCAATCGTTTCACCTTGCAACCCCCTTAAAGAAAAAATTCTTCAAGAGGTTCAAGGTGTTAGCGCAGTCGCCCAAGCTTGCTCCACAAACCCACTACGGTGTTTTCCACCGCTGCGCTGGCTGCCACCCCAATACGCTCCTGCAGGCTCTTGCGTTCGGCGTAATGCAAGTGGAAGACGTTGGCTTCGCTGGCACGCTGGCTGAGGTACTCATCGCTGGTGCCCAGTTGGTCAACCAACTGCATGTTCAACGCAGCAATGCCGAGCCAGACTTCGCCGGTGGCGACCTCATCGATATGCAGCTGTGGGCGATAGCGGGCTACGAAATCCTTGAACAGCTGGTGAGTCACGTCCAGGTCTTCCTGGAATTTCTCACGGCCCTTCTCGGTGTTTTCGCCAAACACGGTGAGCGTGCGTTTGTACTCCCCGGCGGTGAGCACCTCGACGTCGATGTCGTGCTTCTTAAGCAGGCGATTTACGTTCGGCAGTTGGGCGACCACGCCGATAGAGCCAAGCACGGCAAATGGCGCGCTGACAATCTTCTGGCCGATGCACGCCATCATGTAACCGCCGCTGGCGGCGACTTTGTCGATGCAGATGGTGAGCGGAATACCCGCCTCGCGGATGCGCGCCAGCTGCGAGGCGGCAAGGCCGTAGCTGTGCACCAGGCCACCACCGCTTTCGAGGCGCAGCACCACTTCGTCACGCGGGGTGGCGAGGGTGAGCAGCGCAGTTATTTCGTGGCGTAGGCTTTCTGTGGCAGAGGCTTTGATATCGCCGTTGAAGTCGAGCACGAACACCCGGCGCTTATCTTCGGGCTTTTTCTTTTTCTGTGCCTTGTCGGCCTTCGCCTGCTGCTTGCGCAGCGCCTTGAGCTCGGCCTTGTCGAACAGGCCCGACTCCAGCCGCTCACGCAGCTCTTTATAGACTTCGTTCAGGCGTGTGACCTGCAACTGCCCGCCCGGCTTGCGCCGCCCTTTGCCGCGCAGGCCGGCAATCGCCGACAGCACCACCAGAATGGCGATGACCAGCGTTGCGGTTTTGGCGAGAAAGCTTGCGTATTCGGCAAGAAACTCCACAGTGACTCCTTGATAGACCTGCGCCCCATCGGCGCGAAACAGTGCCAAGCATACCGGTGCGCAAACCCCACTGCCAGCCAGGGAAAACGCTGGCAACACAGTTCAAACAACCTTTTCAAACGCTTGTATGTTTTTTCGTTGACAGCCCGACTGGGGCGTCCTAACCTCGCAGCAACTCCACCCAGGCCGGACTTCTTTGTGGGCAACCTCTACCTGATCCGACATGGCCAAGCCTCATTTGGTGCCGACGATTACGACGTGCTCTCGCCCATCGGCGAGCGCCAGAGTGTCGCCCTCGGTGAGCACATGGCTCAGTTGGGGTTGCAGTTGCAGCGCTGTGTCGCCGGTAGCCTGCGCCGCCAGCAAGACACCGCGCGCCTGGCGCTGCAGGCCATGCAAGGCAATGGCGCCAACGTTCCGGCCATAGACACCGATACTGCATTCAACGAATTCGATGCCGACGGCGTGATTCGCGCGCTGCTGCCCGCATTGCTGCCCGATGAGCCAGAAGCGCTACACATCCTGCGCAACGGTGCCCAGCACCGCAGCGAGTTTCAGCGTTTGTTCGCCTTGCTGGTACAACGCTGGCACGCCGGCGACCATGCCACGGATGCGCATCTGGAAACCTGGCAAGCCTTCACCAGCCGTGTCGGCGCTGGCCTGCAACGCTTGCTGGCCCAGGCTGCCAGCGGTGACGACATAGCGGTCTTCACCTCAGGCGGCACCATCGCTGCCCTGCTCCACCTGACTACCGGCATTACCCCAGCGCAGGCTTTTGCCCTGAACTGGCAAATCATCAACACGTCGCTCAGCCAGCTGAAGTTCCGCGGCCGTGACGTGGCACTGGCTTCCTTCAACAGCCAAGCCCATGTGCAGCTGTTGCGGGCGCCGGAGCTCATCACCTACCGATGAACCCGGCCTGTTTAGTCCCCCCGGGACACAAAAATCACTTAATAAGGAATACACCATGACCTCCGTCGCCGATGCCGTGAAAAAGATGCAAGAGAAGTTCAACCCATCCGCCGCTGCTGGCCTGGACCTGGTGTTCGGCTTCAACATCACCGATGAAGACAAGCAGTACGCGCTGATCGTCAAGGACGGCACCTGCGACCTGCAAGAAGGCGAGAACCCAGACGCCAACTGCACCTTGGTCATGGACAGCGAAACCCTCAAGGGCATCGTCAGCGGTGAAACCGATGGCATGCAAGCGTTCATGGGCGGCAAGCTGCGTGTTGAAGGCGACATGATGCTGTCGATGAAACTCAGCGAACTGTTCCCGTCCTGATCGACGCAGTCACCGCCACCAAAAAACCGAAGCCTGATGCGCTTCGGTTTTTTTTCGCCTGGCCTGTGGTTATGCGGTTATCAAGCCCAGTGATCGCTCGGCAACACCCGAGCCTATATACGCCTGGCACGCTTGTACCAATAACGGCGGGAAATTAGATTAACCAATCGTCTCTGCCCTGGCCCATAAGGAAACCGCATGACGCTGACCGACCAGTCCACCCAGGTGCGCCCCGGCGAGGAGCTTGATGCCAGCGTCATCGACCCTTACCTCAAAGCTCACATTCCGGGCTTGATCGGCAACCCGGCCGTCAGCCAGTTCCCGGGCGGCGCCTCCAACCTGACGTACCTGGTGGCCTACCCCGGCAAGGAATTCGTGCTGCGCCGCCCACCGTTCGGGCAAAAGGCCAAGTCGGCCCACGACATGGGCCGCGAGTTTCGCATTCTTACCCAGCTCAACGAGGGCTTCCCGTATTGCCCCAAGGCGTATGCCCACTGCACCGACGCCAGCCTGATCGGCAGCGAGTTCTATGTCATGGAGCGGGTCAAGGGCATCATCCTGCGCTCGGACATACCCGCTGAGCTTGACCTGGACGCCAGCCGCACCGAAGCCCTGTGCAAGAGCTTCATCGAGCGCATGGTCGAGTTGCACCAGGTGGACTACAACGCGTGCGGGCTGGCCGATCTTGGCAAACCCGAGGGCTATGTGCAGCGCCAGATCGAAGGCTGGAGCGCACGCTACGAAAAAGCCCTGACCCCTGATGCCCCGCACTGGCAGCAGGTAATCACCTGGCTGCACGACAAGATGCCCGCCGATCACCCGCGCCCGGCCATCGTGCACAACGATTACCGCTTCGACAATGTCATCCTCGACAGCGCCAACCCGATGCGCATCATCGGCGTACTGGATTGGGAGATGGCCACCCTGGGCGACCCGCTGATGGACCTGGGCAATAGCCTGGCCTACTGGATCGAGGCGGGCGACCCGGCCCCGGTGCAATTGATGCGCCGCCAACCGAGCAATGCTCCCGGCATGCTGAGCCGCCGGCAATTCGTCGACCATTACGCAGAATGTGCCGGCATTCGCATCGACAACTTCGACTTCTATTACTGCTACGGGCTGTTTCGCCTGGCCGGCATCGTGCAGCAAATCTACTACCGTTTCTTCCACGGCCAGACACAGGACAAGCGCTTTGCCCAGTTCATCCAGATGAACCGCTTGCTTGAACAGATGAGCCTGCAACTGATCGGCAGGTCTCCCCTGTAACCCTGGCAACGCCCGACCATAAGGAAAACCGGCATGTCCAAGACCCAGCTGTTCGACCTCGACGGCAAAATTGCCTTCGTTTCCGGTGCCAGCCGCGGCATCGGCGAGGCCATCGCCCACCTGCTGGCCCAGCAAGGCGCCCATGTGATCGTCTCCAGCCGCAAGCTCGACGGCTGCCAGCCGGTGGCCGATGCAATTATCGCGGCCGGGGGCAAGGCCACTGCAGTAGCCTGCCATATTGGCGAAATGGAGCAGATTGGCCAGGTGTTCGCCAACATTCGCGAACAGTTCGGGCGCCTGGATATCCTGGTCAACAACGCCGCCACCAACCCGCAATTCTGCAATGTGCTGGACACCGACCTTGGGGCGTTCCAGAAGACCGTGGATGTGAATATTCGCGGTTACTTCTTCATGTCGGTGGAGGCCGGCAAGCTGATGCGCGAGCATGGCGGCGGCAGCATCATCAACGTGGCGTCGATCAACGGCGTGTCACCGGGTGTGTTTCAGGGGGTTTATTCGATCACCAAGGCGGCGGTGATCAACATGACCAAGGTGTTCGCCAAGGAATGCGCGCAGTTTGGTATCCGCTGCAACGCCCTGCTGCCGGGCCTGACCGACACCAAGTTCGCCTCGGCCTTGGTCAAGAACGACGCCATTCTCAACACCGCCCTGCAGCAAATCCCGCTCAAGCGCGTGGCCCAGCCTGGCGAAATGGCAGGTGCGGTGCTGTACCTGGCCAGCGCAGCCTCCAGCTATACCACCGGCACTGCGCTGAATGTGGATGGCGGTTTTCTGTCCTGAGGGTTACAGGCAGGTAGCCGCTGCCGCCTTGCGCTGCAGGGCCACCTGGTCGTCTTTCTGCGCGTAGTAGTCCACCCGCGTACCGCCGGCCTGGGCGTAAACATCGACGAACGACTCGGCTTCGCGGGTGTATACCGTGAAGCCTCCGGTTTTACGCGCTTGCAGGTAGCCGCTGGCGTCCACGCCAAAGGCCCGCTCTTCCTGCCAGCTGAACTGGATGCACTGGGCGACCAGGTCCGGGGCCTTGTGCGAGGCCAACTGCGCGGTCGGTGCGCCGTTGCGCGCCGCTTCCATGGTTGACGATGCGCAACCCACCAACAGCAGCGCCACAGTCATCGGCAGAATCGCTCGCATGTTCCATCCTCGGGGCAAAAAAGAACGCGACTCTAGCATTGCTGAGTAGCAGAGTGAATTCTGCGCCCCAAGCCGTTGTCGCAGAACAAGACACCGTAGATAACCTGAGGACACTCCATGAACCTTCGCCCCCTGTTCTGCGCCCTGCTGCTCACCAGCGCCCTGCCCCTCGCCGCCACGGCTGCCGAGTCAAAGCAGGAAAGCGTCCAGGCCCCGGAAACCCACAACCGGGAGCTGAAAGTCGGCGACAAGGCGCCCGACCAGTACAAGCGTGAGGACAAGGCCATCAAGGACTGGCGCGCCAAGGGCCTGCCGGCTCCTGAGAAAGAAAGCCACTGGGTGCTCATGGGCAAACAGTATGTGCTGGTGCAGATCACCAATGGCGTAGTGCTGGCAATCCAGCCTGGGTCCTGATCAACCGGCGCCCGCCAGGGCCACCAGGCGCACCGCGTTGCGCCCACCGGCCTTGGCCTGATAGAGCGCAGCGTCGGCCTGGGCCAGCACACTGGCGACGGTGTCTGCAGGCCCAGGCACGGCGCACCAAAGCCCGACACTGAAGCGCAGGCCGATTTCACGGCCGGCAGAGTGTGCAGGGTTGGCCGCAATGGCCTCGCGCATGCGTTGCAGCGAATCCAGTGCCTGTGCCAGTGGTACACGGGGCAGCAACACCAGAAACTCTTCGCCGCCGTAGCGCCCCAGCTGGTCTTGGGGCCGCAGTTGCTGCTGCAATTGGCGAACGCAGTGGCACAGCACCTCATCACCCGCCAGATGGCCATGCATATCGTTGATGCGCTTGAAGTGGTCGATATCGATCATCGCCAGCGCAAGGCTCGCCTGGGCGCTGCGTGCCTGCTCCAGCGCCTGGGCAACACTGTCGAGAATGGCCTAACGGTTATAGGTACCCGTCAGCACATCGTGCAGCGCCAAGTGTTGCAGCCGCGATTCGCTGCGTTCCGTGGGTGTAGCAGACATAGGCCAAGGCGTGGACGAGCAGACCGCAGCGGTCAACAGCAAGTTGTGCGACGGTTGATGAGCTGGCCGACCAGCAACAGGCAAAAAGCCAGGATGGTCGCAACCAGGGCAACAGCGGCGAACAGCGTCGGGGTATGGGCGATCATCGTGATTCACCGTGCAGGCAGTGGCCGTCTTGGTTGCAGCCTGAGAGCAAGTCTAGGGCGCATGTCCGCAGGCAGCCATGGCCCAGCGGGACAGAACAGCAGCTATCAAACCCGGCAACGGTCAAAAGCACGGCAATATTTTGCGCAACAGAGAACCAAAATGAACGTCTCAGGTCCTAGAAACTGCCCGGTAAACCGTTACCGATCATGGACCTAGCCAATGTTTCCACGTATCGCCAGCGTTTCTCTGATCGCCGCCATGCTGCTGCTCGGCGGTTGCTCTCACCACCATCACCATGACCGCGATGACGGCTGGCGTGATCGCGATCACCGCCACTCTTCGCGCCATGACCGTGACCGTGACCGTGATGACGACAATCGCCAGTACCGTGACCGCGGCTACCGCTAACGCGTCTTTCACTGCCTGACTGGCCGCTTTATAGCGCGGCACCTTCCCTGACTTGAGGTTTCACAACATGCGTCTGACTCTGCCCTCCCTCGCCCTCGGCCTGCTGCTGTGCCAGGGTGCCTTTGCCGGTGACGGCACTGCAGCAATTGGCGGCGGCCTCGGCGGCGCCCTGGGCAACGTGGTCGGCCAGCAGATCGGCGGCAGCACCGGTGCTGCCATCGGCGCGGGCCTGGGTGGTGCAGCCGGCAGCGCCGTGGGCGCGCGCAAGGGCAACCGCACCGAAGCGGCCCTCGGCGGCGGGCTGGGTTCGGCAGGCGGCTCGCTGCTGGGCGGCAAGCTGGGCGGCAGCAACGGCTCGACCATCGGCGCAGGCCTGGGCGGTGCGGCGGGTGGCGCAATCGGCAACCACATGGGCGACAGCGGCAAGAGCAAGAAACACAAGCGTCGCCACCGCCACTGACAAGTCACGCCAAGACTGCGGGGCTTGCCCGCGGTCGCTTGGCGCACAAAAACATTGCAGCACGTCAACGACGTTTGTCGCGCAAGCTGCCACACTGGTGCAACTGCCGTTCGTGCCCCTGTGTGAAGGAACACCCCCTCCCCATGAACCATGAGTTGCTCTGGGTCCTTGGCCTGCTGGCCGTCGTCATCGTCCTGTTCATCATCAACCGCCCACGCATGGACGTGGTCGCCTTGCTGGTGATCCTCGCCCTGCCGTTGTCCGGCATCCTCAGCGTAGAGCAGGCCCTGGCCGGCTTCAGCGACCCCAACGTAGTACTGATTGCCGCCTTGTTCGTGATCGGCGAAGGCTTGGTACGCACCGGCATTGCCCTGCGCATCGGCGACTGGATGAGCGAGCGGGCCGGCAACAGCGAAGCGCGCCTCATTGTGTTGCTGATGGTTTCGGTGGCCGGGCTCGGTTCGGTGATGAGTTCGACCGGCGTGGTGGCGATTTTCATCCCGGTGGTGCTGAGCATTGCCGCGCGCATGAAACTGTCGCCCAGCCGGCTGATGATGCCCCTGAGCTTCGCCGGCCTGATCAGCGGCATGCTCAGCCTGGTGGCGACACCGCCCAACGTCGTGGTGCACAGCGAGTTGGTGCGCCACGGCGAAAGCGGCTTTACCTTTTTCAGCTTTACCCCGTTCGGCCTGGTGGTGCTGGTGCTCGGCATCGGCTACATGCTGCTGACCCGCCACTGGCTCAACGGCGAAGTGCGCAAGGACGGCCGCGCCGAAACCCGGCGCACGCTGCTGGACCTTGTGCTCGACTACAAGCTCAACGGCCGTGAACGGCGCCTGCGCATCCGCCCGCATTCCCCGCTGATCGGCCACACCCTGGGTGAGCTGGAACTGCGCACCCGCCATGGCGCCAACGTGGTCGGCATCGAGCGTCAGCACAAGTTCACCACCCGGGTGATCACCGCCGATTCCGGCACGGTGCTGCAACAGGGCGATATTCTGCTGCTCGACCTGTTCGCCAACCGCGACGACCTGCGCAGCCTGTGCCAGGCCATGCAACTTGAGCCCTTGCACTTCAAGGCTGCGTATTTCATCGACCAGTCCCAAGAGCTGGGCATGGCCGAAGTGTCCCTGCCGCCGGGCTCGCAACTGATCGGCAAGAGCATCCTGGAGCTGGCCTTTCGCAGCCGTTACGACCTTAACGTGGTCGGCCTGCGCCGCGACCAGGAGGCCATCGAGGAGCAACTGGTCGAAGAAAAGCTGCGCCTGGGCGACACCTTGCTGGTGGTCGGGCCGTGGAAGGCGGTACGCCTGCTGCAATCCAAACCGCGGGACTTCCTGGTACTGAGCCTGCCAGCCGAAATCGACCAGGTCGCGCCAGCACGCGCCCGCGCCCCTTATGCGCTGATTAGCCTGGCGGTGATGGTCGGGCTGATGGTCAGCGGCGTGGTGCCCAACGTGGTCGCGGCGCTGATCGGCTGCCTGCTGATGGGCGCCGGGCGGTGCATCGATATGAACAGCGCCTATCGCGCCATTCACTGGCCAAGCCTGGTGTTGATCGTCGGTATGCTGCCGTTTGCCCTGGCGCTGCAGAAGACCGGCGGTATCGACCTGGTGGTCAGCGGGCTGGTCGAGCTGCTCGGGGGCGCTGGCCCGAGCGCGATGCTGGCGTGCCTGTTCGCCCTGACCGCCGTGATTGGCCTGTTCATTTCCAATACCGCCACTGCCGTGTTGATGGCGCCGGTGGCAATCAGCACCGCGCAGCAGCTCGGGCTGTCGCCCTACCCGTTCGCCATGACCGTGGCCCTGGCCGCCTCGGCGGCGTTCATGACGCCGGTGTCATCCCCGGTCAATACCTTGGTGCTGGGGCCTGGCCAGTACCGCTTTGCAGATTTCGTCAAAGTCGGCGTGCCATTCACGCTGCTGGTGATGGTGGTTACCGTGGTGATGGTGCCGTGGGTGTTCGGGCTCTGACAAGCGCCCTGCGGCGATTTGACATCAATTACAGACATGAAACACACTGGCGCGACATCGTCCCAAGTGCCTGCGGCTGTTTTCCGGGATTTTCGTTCTAGCCTGCCGGTCGACCCCATGGTGTTTCCCGTTCCCTCGCGCCTGTTGCCACTGCTCACCCTGTTCGGCCTGACCTTCGGCCTTACCTTGGCTGGGATTCTGGCTCGGCCAATCGAATCGCTGTCGCTGTTCTGGCCGGTCAATGCCGTGCTGGCCGGGGTACTGCTGCGCAACCCGCGCCATGCCAGCACAGGCGGCTTCGCGCTCGTGTACCTGGGCATGGTGGCAGCGGACTTTGCCTGTGGCAGCAGTTGGAAGCCGGCGCTGTGGTTCAACCTGTGCAACCTCGGCGCAATCGTCAGTATCTGGTACCTGATGTCACGCCTGCCGCGCATCCACCGCCGGCTGCGTACCCCCCATGGCACCCTGTGCTTGTTCGCCGCCTGCGGCGCGGGGGCGATGGTCGCGGCAAGCCTGGCGTGCGTCGTGGCCGCCCCCTGGTTCGAGCAATCGGTGCGGGCAACCTGGCTTGCCTGGTTCAGCGAGCAGTTCTCCACCAGCGTGCTGGTGTTGCCGCTGCTGCTCACCGCGCCCTCCCCACGAGCGCTGGGCCGCAGTAATGCCCAGCCGATTCGCCTGGCGCCGCTGCTGGTACTGCTGCTGTCACTGGCGCTGAGCATCGGCTTCGGCGGACCTGGCGCCATCGCCTTCCCGATTGCGGCGCTGCTGTGGTGCGCGCTGATCTATTCGCCGTTTTTTGTCTCGGTACTGACCCTGATCGCCGGCAGCACGTTGATCGTGGCGGTGGCGCAGAACCTGGTGCATTTCATTGTGCCGCAGAGCGAACCTGGGGTGACCACGCTGATGTCGGCGCGCCTGGGCATCGCCATGCTGGTGCTCGGCCCGTTGGTGGTTGCCTGCGTGAGCCACGCCAATCGGGGCCTGATGGCGCGCCTTGAGCATCAGGCGACCATCGACCACCTGACCGGCGCCCTCACCCGCAGCGCCTTTACCCGGCGGGCGAATGCGCTGCTCGATAGCCGCGTGCTGCACACTCCGCACGCGCCGTTGACCCTGATGATGCTCGACATTGACCATTTCAAGCACATCAACGACCAGCACGGCCACGCCGTGGGCGACCAGGTGCTGCAGCAGTTTGCGCTCACCCTGCAAGAACAGCTGCACGAGGGCGAGCTGTTCGCCCGGCTGGGTGGCGAGGAATTTGCCATCATCGTGCCAGGCCTTGCCCCGGAGCTTGCCCAGTTCAGCGCCGAACGCGTGCGCCGCGCCGTGCAGGACCTGCGGGTCAGCCAGGCCGAGCTGCAACTGACGATTACGGTCAGCATTGGCCTGGCCGGCTGTACAGACGCCACCCAATCACCGCCGCTGGATGTACTGCTGGCTCAGGCAGACCAAGCGCTGTATCGGGCCAAGGCGCAAGGGCGCAACCGCATCGAACACGCCGAAGGGCTGCGCCAGCGCGGCTGATTCAGCTGGCCAGCAAGTCCCAGGTCAGCTTGGCAATCAACACGCACAGCAGCACCAGGAACAGCCCGCGGACGAACCCCGCGCCTTTGCGTACCGCAAGCCAGGTGCCGGTAAGCGCCCCGAGAATATTGAACACCGCCATGGGCAAGGCTATCGCCCAAAGAACGTTGCCCGAAGGAATGAAGAACACCAGTGCGGCCAGGTTGGTGGCAATGTTGACCAGCTTCGCCGAGGCCGAGGCGTGAAGGAAATCCAGGGCAAAAAAGCGGATGAACAGAAAGATGAGGAAACTGCCGGTGCCCGGCCCGAACAACCCGTCGTAAAAGCCGATGGCGCCGCCTATCAGCACCGCCAGACACTGCTCGCGCCGGCCAATCACACGCGGGGTGTGCAAGGTGCCGAAGTCTTTCTTGCAGAAGGTGTACACCGCCATCAGCACGATCATCACCAGCACCAGCGGGCGCATCAGCCCGGCAGGCACCAGCGACACAGTGGCCGCGCCAAAAAACGACATGACGAACGCGCTGAGCATCGCCGGCACGATCAGCCCCCAATCGAGCTTGACCTTGCGGATGAACGAGCGCGCCGCAAACGCCGTGCCGCACACCGACGCCAGCTTGTTGCTGCCCAGCAGCGCCGCAGGCTGTGCGCTGGGTAGCACGTTGAACAGAGCAGGGATCTGGATCAGCCCGCCACCGCCAACGGCAGCGTCAATCAGGCCGGCGGCGAAGGCGAACAGCGAAAGCAGGGCTATATCCATCATGGGGCGAGGTCCAGGTTGAGCAGTACTGCCGGCAAGACTAATCAAAGGCCCCGCTTTATGTTGAAATGCCACATTGCAAAAACTGCAATCTGGAGTGGGTATGGCCTTGGATATGTTGCGAGAAATGGACGCCTTCGTCAGCGTGGCGCACAAGCGCAGCTTCGTCACCGCCGCCCGCGCACTAGGCCGCTCACCCAGTGCGGTGACCCGCGCAATACAGGCGCTTGAAGACCACACCGGGGCCAAGCTGTTCAACCGCAGCGCCAGTGCCGTGACGCTGACCGAAGCCGGTGAACGGTTGTTACCTCATGCCGAACGGTTGCTGGATGTGCAACGTGATGCCGCCGACGAGTTGGCGGCGCTGACGGGCAGCGCGCAGGGCTGGATCCGCATCGCAGCGCCTGAAGCGCTGGCTTGTCGGGTGTTGCCACAGGTACTCAGCGGGTTTTGCGCCAAGCACCGCCAGGTGACAGTCGATGTGCAATACAGCGACGAGGCCCTGGACCCGCTACAGGGGCGCTTTGATTTCGTGATACGCGGCGCGTTTGCGCAGTCCAGCGAACTGATCGGCTACCCGCTGTGGGGTTACCGCCGCCACCTTTACGCCAGCCCCGAGTACCTGGCGCGTGAGGGGACGCCCGAGGGCATCGATGCGCTGCAGGGGCACTCGCTGATCCTGCACACCGCACCGCGCATCCTCAAAGCCTGGCACTTCTGCCGTGAGGGCAGCATCAGCAGCTTCCGACCACAACCGCGGCTACGCCTGGGCTCCGGTGTTGCCGTGCTGCACAGTACCCTGGCGGGAGCCGGCATCGCCCGCCTGGCAGACTGGCTGGCAGAGCCAGAAGTGCAGGCCGGGCGGCTGGTGCGGGTGTGCCCGGACTACCACCTGACCTCCAGCAACGGCCAAGACCCACAGATGCATGCGGTGTACCCGACGGGCGAGGTCCCTGCCCGGGTACGGGAGCTGCTGCAAGCGGTCCGTGAGGCTCGGCCACAGCCGCCTAAAAAGCCTTGAACAACCGTGTTCATTTTCTGCTCAATCCAACAGAGGCCCCGTGAAGCCTGGCCTGTAGCGTTTTATCCACAGACCTACCCACGATTTTTGTGGACAGTTTCAGCAGCGCTTGCAGGAATTTTTACAGGCGCAACAACGCAGCGTTGGCCAGCCTGACCAATTCGACCCATTCACGGGTGCTGATGACACCGGCGTGCTCCAACGCCTCGGCGTTGCGTAATGCCTGATCGTAGTCATCCTCTTGCAGCACGCCCTCACTCAAGAAGCGATTGCGCCACTCCAACATTGCAGCATTGCCTTCGTTGCATTCCACAGTGCTCATCGACTCCAACCCAGGTGATTGGCCCGTATACCCGGAGCCTGGTTAACGGGGGCGGGAGAGTACACGAGCCCTTCGGGGTTTAGAACGGTTTACCGTGACCGCCCGTCCACCAGTAATAGCACTAGGCCACAACCGGGGTATTCCCCACAAATTGCTCGCCATCGGCAGCGCCATGGCGCACGCTTCACCCCTCAGCAAAAAGGACCGGCACATCGACCATGGCGAAATGGCTACAAGGCGGCGGGCTCATGGCCGAGCGCATCCGCACCCACGACTGGGCCAATACCCCACTAGGCGCGCTGGACACCTGGCCCGATGTGCTCAAGACCACTGTCGCCCTGTGCCTGGCCTCGCGCTTTCCCCAGGCGATCCTGTGGGGTGAGCAAATGCTCACCTTGCACAACGACGCCTTCGCGCAGATTCTCGGCGACAAGCCACCTGCCCTCGGCCGGCCATTCAGCGATGTCTGGCTGGAGGCCTGGGACGACATCGAACACATGGTCCTGCGCGCCTTTGGCGGCGAAGCGGTGTTCATCGAAGACTTCCCGCTGCTGATCGCGCGCAACGGTGCGCCGGAACGCGCTTATTTCACGTTCTGCTACAGCCCTATCCGTGACCATGACGGCCGCGTGGTGGGCATGCTCGATACAGTGACTGAAACCACCGCAAGCGTAGTCGCCAACCGCCGCCTGAATTTTCTCGACAGCCTTGGGCGCGCCGCCGCCAATGCCACCGACCCCGAACGGATCATGGCCACCACTACGCAACTGCTGGGGGAGCACCTGCAATTGTCCAGTTGCGGCTACGCGGTGATGGACGTCGACCAGGACGGCTTTACTATCTGTGGCGACTGGGTTGCGCCCGGCTCGCCGCGCCTGCTGGGCCAATACCGCCTGGCCGACTTCGGCCGCCTGGCGGTCAGCCGCCTGCGCGCGGGGTTGCCGCTGGTGATCGACAACAACCTCACCCAGCTACCGCCCCGTGAGTCGGCCACCTTCCAGGCAATCGGCATCACCGCCACCATTTGCATGCCGCTGATCAAGGACGGGCGCCTGACCGCGCTGATGGCGATCCACGACAAGGCCCCGCGTACCTGGACCCGCTACGAGCAGACCCTGATCAGCGAAGTTACCGAACGGTGCTGGGCGCACATCCAGCGGGGACAGGCTCACGCCGAAGTGCGCGAAACCCTGTCGGCGCTGGAAGCGCTCAATGCCACCCTCGAACAGCGCGTCGAAGAACGCACCGGCCAGTTGCAGCACACCGAAGCCGTGCTGCGCCAGACCCAGAAGCTTGAGGCGATCGGCCAGTTGACCGGGGGGGTGGCCCACGACTTCAACAACCTGCTGACTATCATTCGCTCGTCGCTGCACTTTCTGCAGCGCCCGGACCTGGACGAAACACGGCGCAAGCGCTACCTCAAGACCATGTCCGACACCGTTGACCGAGGTGCCAAACTCACTGGCCAGTTGCTCGCGTTCGCCCGTCGCCAGGCCCTCACGCCACAGGTGTTCGAAGCAGGCCCACGGCTGGAAGCGATGGCCGAGATGCTCGACAGCGCAACCGGTGCGCAGATCCAGGTGCTGCTCGAACTGCCCAGCGAGCCATGCCACGTGCTGGCAGACCTCGGCCAACTGGAAACAGCGGTGATCAACCTCATGATCAACGGCCGTGACGCGATGGCCGGCGAAGGTACCTTGCGCCTGCGTCTGCAGGCCAACCAGCGCATGCCCCAGCCAGCAGGCGTGCCCGCGCAACCCGGGCCATTCGCCGCCATTTCGGTCATCGACGGCGGCGCAGGTATTCCAGCGCACTTGCTCGAACGCATCTTCGACCCGTTTTTCACCACCAAAGCGGCGGGCCAAGGTACCGGGCTCGGTCTTTCCCAGGTATTCGGTTTTGCCAAGCAGTCCGGCGGCGACGTTCAGGTCATCAGCACCGAAGGCCAAGGCACCACCTTCACCCTGTACCTGCCGCAGGTGAGCAATGGGGGTAGCGAGCCCGATAGCCAGCCCCCCTCGCCTGCGCACCACGGCCAGCGGCGGCGGATCCTGGTAGTGGAAGACAATGTCGATGTCGGCAGTTTCACCGCGCAGATCCTGCGCGACCACGGCTACCAGATCAGTTGGGCAACCAGCGCCGAGGATGCACTTGAGCAGATCATCAATGCCCACGAAGGCTTCGACGCTGTGTTTTCAGATGTGCTGATGCCAGGTATCGGCGGCCTGGCACTGGGCCGTCAGCTGCGCCGCAGCCACCCGAAACTGCCAGTGATCCTGACCTCCGGCTACAGCGAGGCGATAGCCGAAGGCGGCCACCAAGGCTTTGAATTCCTGGCCAAGCCCTACTCGGCTGAACAGGTATGCGAGTTGCTCGGCAAAGTGCTGGACAACGAGCCCGGCTGAAGCCTGCACTCAGAGGGCCATGACCATCTCGTGCCAGGCCATGCCGCCGTGGCCAGACGGCGACGGGCGCACGTACTGGTAGCCCATCTTGCGGTACAGCTCCACATGCTGCTCTTTGCACATCAGGTGGATGGTCTGCTTGTGCAGCGCGCGCATGCGCTGGATGAATTCCTCCATCAGTTGCCTGGCATAACCCTTGCCCTGATGCGCGGTATCCACCACCACCGACATGATCACCACGTTGGGCGCCTGCGGGTCATGGCCGACCAGCTCCTTGAACGCTTCATCGGACATCACCACCTCGAAGGCACAGCCGCTGTTGATGAACCCAACGATACCGCCCTGCGCCTCAAGCAGCAGAAAACCCTCGGGGTACTGCGCAATACGCGTGCGGATCTTTTCAAGCGTGGCAGCTTCGTCGCCTTCGTAGGCGCCAATTTCAATGGCGTAGCAGCGTTCGGCGTCTTGCAGGGTGGGTGAGCGAAAAAGCGCGGTAGTCACGTGAGTTCCTGGGCAATCAAAGTGGGTTGGGCTGCCATGGTAGCGTGCATTGGCGGCGGGTGCTGGCCGCGCAAGGTTTTCAGCGGCAGGCCATGCCGTTATCCTTTATGGCCCCTAAGCAGATTTTGCAGGATGGCGCCCATGGTCAGGCCCCTTTTGCTGCTGACGGCAGCCTTGACAATGAGTACTGCGCCGCAGGCTCAACAGATGCAACGCCAGTTGGGCGATTACGATCTCAAACTCGGCACCAGTTCCTCGCGCAGCATGGCCCAAGGGCTGATTTCGCCGAGCGCCACGGGCGCCTTCCATGGTGGCCTGGATGTCAGTCACGCCAGTGGCTGGTACGTGGGCCAATACGCCCCGAGCATGGGGTTGTCGCCTGCCTCGACGCTGCGCCTGGACAGCTACATGGGCTACAAGCGGCGCTTTCACGACAGCCTGGGCCTTGAGGCCGGGTTGATTCATTACAGCCAGCCGACTCTGGCGGGCAACGACAGCTACGCCCTGTATGGCGGGGTTTCGGTGCTGGGCAGCCGTTTTGGTGGGGCCTGGCGCGACAACCCGGACAACCGCACCGGTACTTTGTTTGCCAACCTTGGGCGGCTGCCGCTGCTGGGGCTAGACCTGACCGTCAAGCTTGCCCATCACCAGTTGGGTACGCCCTACACCATCGGCGATGGTAGCCAGGTGGACACGTTCAACGACTGGACCTTGCAGTTGTCACGACCTTGGCAGGGCATTGACCTGGATTTGATCTACAGCAGCTCTGATTTGCAGGGCGGGGGCTGTGCGGCATATTCCGGCGTCAATACCTATTGCGAGGGCATGCTGACGCTCAAGGCGCAGCGGAGCTTTTTCTGAGGGTAGTTTTCAGGATCCGTACCGATAGACACCCATCACTACTGCGAGCCCCAAGGCGAACGGCATTAATAATGCAGCCAGGCTCTGCCTGGACTGTATCCGCAGTCACATTGGCAATCTCTCAAAGGCTGCTTGCCAGTTGTTCCAATTCCTCCCCGGCCAACCGGTAGCGAATCCATTCCGGTTGCGCTTTTGCGCCGATTAACTCGTAGAACTTTATGGCAGGCGTATTCCAGTCCAGGACGCTCCACTCCAGACGCCCACAGCCTTTTTCCACGGCCAAGCTGGCCAGATGCTTCAGCAGCGCTTTGCCTGCCCCCAAGCCCCTGTGCTGGTTAGAGACATACAGATCCTCTAGATACATGCATTGGCGTCCTATCCACGTGGAATAGCTCAGAAAGTACAGTGCGAAGCCCACCGGCTCCTCACCCTGCATGCATATCAGGGCCTTTGCCGGGGAGGCCTCATTGCTTAGGTCGCGTTCGATATCCGCTACGTCAGCCGTTACCTCATGCTCAGCATTTTCGTACCGAGCAAGCTCGGTGATGAAACGCAAAATCAGTTTTGAATCGCTGGCGGTGGCAGGTCGAATATGTAGACTCATAAAAAAACCTTCTGAGGGAGGAATGTCCATTGAATGGTTCGATCCGGGAACATCCGCCGCGATAGAGATGCCTGGCAGAGAACCCCGCGGCAGCGTCAGATCAGGCACCACACCCGCGCTTGGCGCTTTTTTTCAGCAAAGCCTTCACCCGCGCCGCCGCGCGCTGCACGGTGGCCATTTTTTCGGGGCGCTTCATGCCGCGCCATTTGCGGATTTCCTCACGGGTGCGGCCGCAGCTCACGCACAGCTCGCTGTTGAGCTGGCATAGCGACACGCAGGGGTTTTCGATGTCTTTGGCCATGGTCGTTCCTGTCGAGGGCGGGCATCATACCGCAGGCCAAACGCAAACTTTCAGCCTTCCCCTAAACTCCACACGCAGATGGCCGTTACCTGATTGTGCACTCACAGTGCCTTGTTCGCTGACGCTTGCAACCCGAAACCGCCCGGAACCCCCGATGAATGCCATTGCGCAAGCCACCGTTGAACTGCCGCTGAGCAAGCGCCTGAAGGCCAGTTCCAGCAGTGACCACGACAGCGTCGACAACCTGGTCATGGCCGCGCGCCCGTTCGCAAGCCTTCAGCGCTACGGCTGCTTTCTGCGTGTGCAGCACGCCTTCCATGGCGCCATAGACGCCCTGTACCAGCAGGCACCACTGAACCTTCTGCTGCCGGGACTGTGCGACTTGCCCCGCTATCAGGCAGTATGCGCCGACCTGGCAGACCTTGGCCTTGAGGTGCCGGCCAAGCCTGCGCCTGTGGCGCCAGCCGATGCCTGGCACGCCATGGGCTGGTTGTACTGCAGCGAAGGCTCGAACCTGGGGGCGGCGTTTCTGTTCAAGCAAAGCCAGCTGATTGGCCTGAGCGAGACCCACGGCGCCCGCCACCTGGCTGCACACCCCGAGGGCCGAGCCTTGCACTGGCGCCATTTCGTCGCGCTGCTGGACGGGCTGGCTCTGGACGACAGGCAGAACCAAGCCGCCATCCAGGGCGCTCGGGACGCCTTTGATTTTTACCGCCAGGCGCTCGCTCAGAACTTCTGATGCAATTGCGCCAGGCGGCGCAGTATAGCCAGCACCTGCCCTTGCTCAATCATCGTGGCCCAGTGGCCATCGCAAAAACGTTCTCCACGCTTGCAATAGGTCAGCAGCCCGCGTAGCTGCGCCAGGTCCATGTGGGCAATGGCCTGAGGGTCGTCGCGCAGGGCATTGCCGGCCTGGATGCTGTAGTTGACATCGGTCCAGCACGGGCGGTCGAGTACGGCAAAGAATGCCTGCACCCACGGCACATAGACCGGCCACGGATTATCGCCGCGCACCTCGCTGGCCTTGATAGCGACCCCACCTGGGTACAACAGGGGCAGATAGCCGAGCAACTCGTCCACCTCTGCCGGCCCCGGCCATGCCGCATCGGCCTGCGCCGAACTGTTGAACAGCTTGGTCATTCGCGCCCCGCTCCCCTTAGAAATCGACCGTTGCCGACAATTGCAACGACCGCGGATAACCTGGCGAGATCGCCCCGTACGAAGCCACCCCCGACCAGTACTCATGGTCCAGCACGTTTTGCACCGTGGCCCGGAAGGTGGTTGGGCGGCCTTCGATACGCGTCGCGTAGCGCGCCCCCACATCGAAGCGAGTCCAGGCATCGAGCGACTGCGTATTGGCTTGGTCAACGTACTGCCGGGCAGTGTATATCGCCCCGCCCGTCAGGGTGAAACCGTTCCACCACGGTGTGTCCCACTCACCCCACAGGTTGGCCTGGGCCTGCGGCACACCCACCGGTTTGTTGCCCTTGTTGGCGGCATTGGCCGAATCGGTCAAGGTGCCGTCAAGCGCAGTCACTCCGCCCATCAACCTCACACCAGGCGTCACTTCGCCGAACATGCTCAGTTCGACGCCACGGTTGCGCTGCTTGGCTTGCACCGAGAACAGGTTGTCCGCCCCCACCTCACCACTGGGTTTCTCGATCTGGAACAGCGCCAGTGTGGTCATGAAGGTGTCGCGCTCGAACTTCACCCCCAGCTCGTGCTGGCGGGTCTCATAGGGGGCGAAGGACAGGCCGCCATTGTCGGCCGTAGCCGGCGCGATATCACCTTTGCTCAGGCCTTCGACATAGTTGTAGTAAAGCGAGACGTTATCCCAGGGTTTGACCACGACACCCACAACCGGGGTGATGGCACTGTCCTTGTAGCGGGTGGATGTGGCGGGCGTGGCGCCATAGTTGCGCGATTCGATTTGCTGGCGGCGCAGGCCCAGGGTCAGTTGCGCGCGTTCATCCAGCACAGACAGCGTGTCGGTGAGCGCGACACCGGAAAGCTCCGATTCTGAAACCCGCAGCACTTTTGGTGCGCTCAGGTACTGCTGCGGTGTGTCCACCGGATGGTAGATATTCGACAGCACGTCCGTGCCGGTGGTAATGCCGCGTGACAGCTCATCCTGATACCGCGTGGCCATGGCTGTAACCGTATGGTTTACCGGCCCCGTCTCGAACAAGCTGCGCAGGCCAACGTCCACCGTGGAGCGGTCAACGTTGAACTTGTAATAGCCCGGCTTGTTGCTGGTATTACCCGCCGCATCGAGGATTCTGGGCACCTGGTCGGACAACCGTGCCACGTCTGCGCGCCCGCCGCCGGCATGGGCGAACACCGTGAGCGAATCGCTCACATCGTATTCGCCGCCCAGCAGCGCCGACTGCTCGCGGGTACGCGACCAGCCCCAGCTCTGTGGCAGGTTGGTGCGCCCGTTGGGGGCATCAGGCACACCGAAGCCAGGTGCAACGGTGAATGGCCGTGAGGCGCCATCCCAGTGCTCCTTCTGGCTGATGAAATCAAGGTTCAGGCGCAGGCGTTCGCCTTGGTAGTCCAAAGCGATGGCGCCGATGTCCAGCTCACGCTTCTGCTCGTCGATGGCGGTGTCGCCCTGGGCAAGGCTGCCATTGAAACGCACGCCCCACTGGCGGTCTTCACCGAAGCGGCGGCTGATATCAACGTGTCCGCCGGTCTGGCTGGCAGAGCTGTAGCTGGCGGTCAGGCGGGTCAGGTCCTCGGCCAACGGGCGCTTGGGCACGATATTGATCACCCCGCCCACGCCGCTGTTGGGCGAGATGCCGTACATCAGCGCGCCCGGCCCCTTGAGCACTTCGACGCGCTCGGCATATTCGGTGAATACCCGATAGTTCGGCGCCACCCCGTACACACCATCGAAAGCCAGCTCGCCAAGGTTGCCCTCGCCCACCGGGAAGCCGCGAATGAAGAACGAGTCGACGATGCCGCCGGTCTGCCCGGTTGAGCGCACCGATGGGTCACGTTCCAGGGCGTCGGCCACAGTCACGGTCTGCAGGTCGGCGAGGGTCTTGGCGGTGTAGCTGGTGACACTGAACGGGGTGTCCATCACATCCTTGTTGCCGAGCATGCCCAGGCGCCCGCCCCGGGCCACCTGGCCGCCGGCGAACTCAGCGGGCAGGCTGTCCTGTCGCTGCGTGCTGGCCTCGATGTTGGTGGCGTCCAGGGTAATGCCATCTCCCACTTGCGGCCGCAACAATTGGTAGCTGCCATCGCTGCGCTCGACCAGTTGCAGCCCACTGCCCATGAGCAGTTGCTGCATGCCGCTGGCTGGCGAATAAGCGCCGTCAAGGCCAGGGCTGTGCCGGCCATCGGTCAGCGCCGGGTCGAACGACAGGGCAACGCCTGAAGCTACGGCAAAGCTTGCCAGCGCGTGGCCGAGCGGGCCGGGGGCGATGGTGTAGTTGCGCACAGCTACGGTGTCCAGAGGCTGGGCCAGCAGCAACGGGCTGGTGCCACCTGCCACCAGGGCAATGCTGAGCACCAAGGCGGTGCGACGTCTTGCAACAGGCATGACTGAAGGGTCCTTTAAGCTGGAATAAGGGGTTTTCACACCTGTTGCCAGCCGAGCCCGAAAAAAGTATCAGCCCTGACGCCATTTATTTTCGCCGCCACCCTCAGCGCGCGGAAACCAACGTCCAATAACCGCCCATGTGCTGCTCCACGCTCAGCCCGTAGGTGGCCGCCAGCATGCCCAGCGTCTGCTGGCGATCTGCGACCGGGAACGCACCGGACACCCGCACGCCGGCAACCTGCGGGGCGCAACGGATGACGCCGCGGTGGTAGCGCGAGAGTTCGCCGAGCACCTGGTCAAGGCGCATGCGGTCGGCCAGCAGCATGCCTTGGGTCCAGGCGCTGAGGCTGTCGTCTGTGGGCTGCAACACGCCAACGGTGTGCGCATCAAAGTCGGCACGCTCACCGGCGCGGACCACCTGAAACGCACCCTCGCCAACGGCGCCTGGCTCGATACGCACAGCACCTTCAAGCACCGCAAGGTAGGTGCGCCCTTCACGCTCGCGCACAGTGAAACGCGTACCCAACGCCTGCATACGGCCTTCGGCAGTGCCCACGCGCAGTGGCCGTTGCAGGTTGTCGGCGCCGCTCTGCACCAGAATTTCCCCGCGCAGCAGGTGGATATAGCGCTGGGCCGCGTCGTAACGCACATCGATTGCCGAGTCGGTATTCAGATACACCCGTGTGCCGTCCGCCAGCGTCAATTGCCGGCGCTCGCCAACAGTGGTGCGGTAATCGGCCGCCCACCCGTGCTGCTGATACTGACGCCAGCCCAGCCAGCCTGTAGGCGCCAGCGCCAGCAACAGTGCCAGGCGCGTGATCGCCGCTCGCCGAGCGGGGTCAGCCGGGCGCTCAAGGGCCGATAGCGCAAGCTCCGGCGGCAGCCCTCCAAGCTTGCCCAGCAAGCGCTCGGCACGTTGCCAGGCACGCTCACGCTCGGGGCTGCTGGCGCGCCAACTGGCCAACCCGGCCTGCTCGGCCTCACTGACCTCGCCTGCGCTCAGGCACATCAGCCACTCAGCGGCTTCTTCCAACGCTTGGGTATCCGGCGCCTGCCGGGCAATGGGGCGCATTTAATCGAGCAACTGCAGGCACTGAAGAAAGGCCTGCTTCATGTAGCGTTTGACGGTGATCAGCGACACATCGAGCTGGTCGGCAATGGCCTGGTACTTCATGCCACTGAGCTGCGACAGCAAAAACGTACGCCGCACCAGCGGCGGCAAGGTATCGAGCATCGCGTCGATTTCATGCAGCGTTTCAAGAATGATCAGCCGGGTTTCCGGCGACGGTGCTTCGGGGGCCGGCAGTTGCACAATGGCAGCCAGATAGGCGCGTTCAAGGGATTTACGCTTGCACCAATTGGCCAGAATCCCGCCGGCGACGCAACTAAGGTAGGCGCGTGGTTCCTCGAACACATCCACCTTCGAGGCAAGAATGCGGGCGAAGGTGTCCTGGGCAAGGTCCGCCGCATCCATGGCGTTGCCCAGCCGCCTGCGCAACTTGGCATACAGCCAGCCATGGTGGCCGCTATAGAGTTGTTCGACGCTACGCACGTGGTTGCCGCTGACGGGCAGCACTTCGCTCATGGGGCGATGCTTTCTGCAAGTGAGAATTGTTACCAATGTTAATTGAGCAGCCGAGCACTGCGCAACCCGCAAATACGCGCCCGCCTGCCCCTCTATTAATCCCGCAATCAACCCATGCAGCCCACGATTGATCGCATCCGCGCATCAATTGATGAAAAAACAACGATTATCCCCAGCCCTGCTTTGGTCGAGAATCCAGGTAACAAGCACTTACAAATTTTAAAAAACGCTGGAGATCCACCATGAGTCTGCCTTCACATCCGGTGCCCCAGGGCAAATCCAAAGCCGGGATGGTGTTCCGGGTTACGTCCGGGAACTTCCTTGAACAGTTCGACTTCTTCCTGTTCGGCTTCTACGCCACCTACATCGCGGCTGCCTTCTTCCCTGCCGCCAACGAATTCGCCTCACTGATGATGACCTTCGCCGTATTCGGCGCAGGCTTCCTGATGCGCCCACTGGGCGCCGTGCTGCTGGGGGCGTACATCGATGACGTCGGCCGGCGCAAAGGCCTGATCGTCACCCTGGCGATCATGGCCAGCGGTACATTGCTGATCGTGCTGGTACCTGGTTACAACACCATCGGCCTGTGGGCCCCGGCCCTGGTGCTGATCGGGCGCCTGCTGCAAGGTTTCTCGGCCGGCGCCGAGCTTGGCGGTGTGTCGGTCTACCTGGCTGAAATGGCCACGCCGGGCCGCAAGGGCTTCTACGCAAGCTGGCAGTCCGCCAGCCAACAGGTCGCCATTGTGGTCGCCGCAGGCCTTGGTTTTGCCCTGAACCAGTGGCTCTCCACCGCCGAAATTGCCGACTGGGGCTGGCGCGTGCCGTTCGCCATTGGCTGCCTGATCATCCCAATGATCTTCATCCTGCGCCGTAACCTGCAGGAAACCGAAGAGTTCACCGCCCGCAAGCACCGCCCAAGCATGAAAGAAGTGATGGCAACCTTGCTCAGCAACGCCGGCATTGTGCTGCTCGGCATGCTGATGGTGGCCATGACCACCACCGCCTTCTACATGATCACCGTGTACGCACCTACCTTCGGCAAGACCGTGCTGCAACTGAGCACCAGCGATGCGCTGATCGTGACCCTGCTGGTGGGTGTATCGAACTTTATCTGGCTGCCAATCGGTGGCGCCCTGAGCGACCGTTACGGCCGTAAAACGCTGCTGGTGGCCATGTCGGCGCTGACCCTGCTCACTGCCTACCCTGCGTTGTCGTTCCTGGCCCAGGCGCCAAGCTTTGCGCACATGCTCGAAGTCCTGCTGTGGTTCTCGCTGCTGTACGGCCTGTACAACGGCGCGATGATCCCGGCGCTGACCGAAATCATGCCGGTCGAGGTGCGTGTGGCTGGCTTCTCCCTGGCCTACAGCCTGGCGACCGCTGTCTTCGGCGGCTTCACCCCGGCGATCTCCACCTGGTTGATCCACGAGACCGGCGACAAAGCCGCCCCCGCCTACTGGATGATGTTCGCAGCGCTGTGTGCCTGCACCGCCACGCTGGTGATGTACCGCCACTTGGCTACGCGTGCGCCAGTTACTGCCCAGGCATGACGCCACTGCCCCGTTACACTCAGATTTGGAAGTAGCCCTATGAAAGTATCGTTCAAGCCAGTACTGGCCCTTGCGCTTGCCGCCTGCTGCAGCCTGACCCAGGCCGCCGACCTGACTGTCATGACCTCCGGCGGCTTCACCGCCGCCTACCAGCGCCTCGGCCCGCAATACGCCGCCAAGAGCGGCGACACCCTGACCACCGTGCTCGGCCCCTCGATGGGCAAGGCACCCCAGGCCATCCCCAATCGCCTGGCCCGGGGCGAGCACGCCGACGTGGTCATCATGGTTGGCTACGCCCTCGATGAGCTGATCAAGCAAGGCAAGGTTGACCCAGCTTCGCGGGTTGAACTGGCCGACTCGCGTATCGGCATGGTGGTCAAGCAAGGCGCGCCCAAGCCTGCCATCGCCACCGCCGCGCAGTTCAAGCAAACGCTGCTGGCCGCCAAATCGGTGGCCTACTCCGACAGCGCCAGCGGCGTGTACGTGGAAAACGAGCTGTACAAAAAGCTTGGCATCCAGCCGCAAATGGCCCCCAAGAGCACCATGGTAGAGCGCCTGCCTGTGGCAGAGCAGGTTGCCAAGGGTGAGTACCAGATCGGCTTGCAACAGGTGGCCGAGCTGCTGCCGGTGCCGGGCGTGACCTTCGTTGGAAAAATCCCCGAAGAGCTGCAATCGGTGACCCGCTTCGCTGCCGGCATCCCTGTCGGCGCCGAGCACCCGGCTGCGGCCAGGCAACTGCTTGACTACCTCGCCTCCCCTGGCGCCCAGGCAGATGTGCGCGCCAGCGGCCTGGATTCAGTTGCGCGCTAAGGTCCCGGGCAGTTCGCGAATCAACCGCTCCATTTCCAGCGCCGCCGGTGTCAATGTACGCCCGCGGCGCTTGAGCAAGCCCATCTGCCGCCGCACTTCGGGTTCCACCAAGGCCACTTGGGTCAATACCGGATGCGCAGCCCCCGGCATCGCAATCGACGGCACCGCCGCCACCCCCAACCCTGCCTCGATCAGCCCCAGCACGGTAGTCACATGCCGCGCTTCACACACGCTCTCGCGCCCAGCCGACACACCACTCAACGCCCTGTCGAGCACAAGCCGGTTGCCTGACGAGCGACCCAGGGTGATGTGGGCATGCTGGTAAACCTGCGCCCACGTCACGCAGGCCTCCTGCGCCAGCGGGTGATCCTTGCGGCAGGCCATCACGTAGCGCTCTTCGAGCAGCGGGCTGAACTCGATTTCCGGCGCCAGGTTGCCGGTAAAGCTCAAGCCGAAATCGGCCTCGCCCGAGGCTACCGTAGCGGCCACTTCGTTGGCCGAGGCGTCGAACAGGTGGATCTTGATGCGCGGGTATTGGCTGTGAAAGCTGCGAATGGCATCGGGCATGAAGTAGTACGCAGCCGACGGCACGCAGGCGATGGTCAGGCTGCCGGTACGCAGTGCACCACCATCCCCAACGCTGAGCAGCGCCAGGTCCAGGTCGTCGAGCAGGCGCTCGACCTGGGGCAGGAACGAGCGGCCGACGTTGGTCAGGGAGACTTTTCGGGTGGTGCGTTCGAGCAGCTTGACGCCAAGCGCCGATTCAAGCTTCTCGATACGCCGGCTTAGAGCCGATTGGGTAATGCGAATGGCATCGGCGGCGCGCCGAAAGCTGCCCTGCTCGACCACGGCGCGGAAGGCTTGCAGGTCGTTGAGGTCGAAGTTGATGCTCACCTGGGGGTGGCTCCGCTGGTTTGATCGAAAATATGCATCAATGGTATTTCGAATAGGCCAGCGGGGCCAGTGTGCTCGGGCGTGCCGCGCACTCAACGCTTTATTTGATAAACCGCACCTGGCTGTTGATCTTCTCGATCACCGCACCTTTACGTTCATTGAAACGGGCCTTGTTCTGCTCGAACAGGTTGTTCCCCTTGGTATCGATCGAGATGATCAGCGGCCCGAACTCGCGCACCCGGTTCACCCAGAGGGTTTCCGGCATGCCCAGGTCTTGCCATTCGGCCCGCTCGATCTCTTCCACCTGGGTGGCCGCCAACACCGCACACCCTCCCGGAAACACCGCATGCACGGCTTTGTTTTCCAAGCAGCCGGTGGTGGTTTCCGGGCCCATGCCTCCTTTGCCAACAATCAGTTTGACGCCGGTCTGCTCGATGAACTGTTTCTCGAACTTTTCCATGCGCATGCTGGTGGTCGGGCCGATGGAGACCATCTCGAAGCTGCCATCGTCCTTCTTGCGCACGATCGGCCCGGCATGGAAGATCGCCCCGCCGCGCAAGTCGACGGGTAACTCGCGCCCCAGCTCGATCAAGCGCCGGTGGGCGACGTCACGGCAGGTCACCAACTGCCCGGTGAGATACACCACATCACCCACATTGAGGTCGGCCAGGTCTTCGTCGCTGATTGGAGTGTTGATGATCTTTTTCACAGGACTACACCTTCATGGGAGAGGATGTCATAGGAGAGATCGGCATTGATGCGGATCTTGCCGCGTCGGTGCGCCCAGCAACCGGTGGACACCGCTACGCCGATGGTCGAAGGGTGCCGCGCCGAGGACTCGATGTTCACACCCATGACGCTGCTGTTGCCGGTCAGGCCCTGCGGGCCGATCCCGATCTCATTGAGGCCGTCTTCGAGCAGCTTCTCCATCATGGCCGCGCTTTCGTTGGGGTGGGCCGAGTCCACCGGGCGCAGGATGGCTTTCTTCGACAGCCGCGCTGCGGTTTCCACCGAGGTCGAGACACCCACCCCGACCAGCAAAGGTGGGCAAGCATTGACCCCGCGCGAGGTAATCACATCGAACACGAACTCGGTCACCCCCTCATAGCCTTGCCCCGGCATCAGCACCTTGGCCGAGCCCGGCAAGGTGCAACCGCCACCGGCCATGTACACATCGACGATGGCGTAGTCGGCATCGGGGATGATCTCCCAGTCCAGCCAGGGGATCTTCGAGCCGGTGTTGGTACCGGTGTTCTTCTCGATGAAAGTTTCCACGGCGTTATGGCGCAGCGGGCCCTGAATGGTCGCTTCCTTGGTGGCGTCCTCAAGGATGCCTTCCATCTCACCGAGCAGCGGAAAACGCGCACCGGCCGAGATGAAGTACTGGATCACCCCGGTGTCCTGGCAACTGGGGCGGTTGAGCTTGTCAGCGTACTCCTGGTTATCGGCCATGGAGTCGTATACGGCGATCGCCAACGGGTTGGTTTCAGCTGCGCGCAGCTTGGCAGTTTTTTCTTTGACGTCCTTGGGCAGGCGCTTGCCGATATAAGCCGTAAACTTGGCCAGTACATCAGTGAGCGTTGCTACGGCGGCTTCTTTATCCAGGGTGCTATCCACGGTGTTGTCTCCTCTTTGCATCACAAGGCTTTGGTCAGGCGTTTCGGGGAAAGATCACGGCGCTCACAGGCGCTTCGGGTTCTGGCTCAGACTGCGGATCGTCCGGCACTTGGCCGTCGAGCACCTGGGTCATGCGGTGCTGGTCAAGGGCGCCGACCCAGCGGGCGATGGCCACAGTGCCGACGGCGTTGCCAATGGTGTTGGTGATGGCGCGTGCCTCTGACATGAAGCGGTCAACCCCAAGCAGCAGGACCATGCCCGCCACCGGAATGTTGTCCATGGTCGCGAGGGTCGCGGCCAAGGTGATGAAGCCTGAACCTGTAACGCCAGCCGAGCCCTTGGAGGTGAGCAGCAGCACCCCGAGCACGATCAGTTGGTCCATCAAGGTCAGCGGGGTGTTGGTGGCCTGGGCAATGAAGATCGCGGCCATGGTGTAGTAGATGCACTGCCCGTCGGGGTTGAAAGTCAGCCCTGAGGGGATCACCAAACCAACTACAGGCTTGGATACACCGACGCGCTCAAGCTTGGTCATCAACTGCGGCACGACCGATTCGGACGAACTGGTACCCAGCACCGTGAACAGCTCTTCCTTGAGGTACTTGAGCAGCTTCCACAGACTGAACCCCGAAAGCCGCGCAATGAACCCGAGCACGATGACCACGAACAGGAAGCAGGTCAGGTACATGGTTGCCATCAGCTTGCCCAGCGACACGATAGAGCCCAGGCCGTACTTGCCCACGGTGAACGCCATGGCGCCACAAGCCGCCAGCGGTGCCAGGCGCATGACCATGCCAACGATGTGGAACATGCCGTGGGAGAAGGATTCAAGTACATCCACCACCGGCTTGCCACGTGGCCCAAGGTGCGCCAAGGCAATACCGAACAGGCTGGAGAACAGCAGGATCTGCAGAATTTCGTTTTTGGCGAAGGCGTCGGTGACACTGGCCGGAATCAGGTGCAGCATGAAGTCGGTGAAACTGCCAGTGCCGCCTGCCGCAGCGCTTGTGTAGGTGGCAATGCTCTTGGCATCAAGAGTCGCCGGGTCGACATTCATGCCCTGCCCCGGCTGCACCAGGTTGACGACCACAAGGCCCAGTACCAAGGCGAAGGTGGACAGCACTTCGAAGTAAATCAGCGCACGCGAGCCAACACGGCCCAACTCCTTCATGTTTTCCATGCGCGCAATGCCCAGCACCACGGTGGCAAAGATCACCGGGGCGAAGACCATCTTGATCAGCTTGATGAAGGCATCGCCCAACGGCTTGAGGTCGGTTGCGAACTGGGGCCAGAGCACCCCGAGCAGAATGCCCAGGGTCACCCCGATGAGCACTTGTACATACAGTTTTCCAAGGTATCGCTTGGCCATTGCCGTCTCCGAATTATTGTTGTGAGTCGGATTGATTGGCGTCTGGGCAGCCCCGGCAGGCAGCTGGTTAGCCCAGTTTTTTTGTGGTTAATCACGCCAGGCAACGGTAATGGTTTTTCCAGAAAGCTGTAATACAATCGAATTCACATCATTAGTTCCCTGGAGTTACCAATGAACCCGGTCTCGGAACTGGCTTTCTTTGCCCAGCTGGTGCGCCTAGGGAGCCTGGCGGCCACCGCGCGCGAACTGAATCTCACCCCGCCTGCGGTTTCCAAGCGCCTGGCGCAGCTGGAACAACGCCTGGGTGTACGGCTGCTCAACCGCACCACGCGCAGCATCAGCCTGACCGCCGAAGGCGAGACCTACCTGGTCAACGCCCGGCGCATCCTCGAGGAAATTGCCGAGCTTGAGCGCCAGGTGTCCAGCAGCCGGGCCGAGCCCAAGGGGCTGCTGCGGGTCAATGCACCGCTGGGCTTTGGCCGCACCCATGTGGCACCGGCCATTGCCTCGTTCGCCCGGCGCCATCCGCAGGTCGAAGTGCAGTTGCACCTGACCGACCGGCCGATCAACCTGCCCGACGATGCCATCGATGTCGCCATCCGCTTTGGCGAGCTGCCTGACTCGCGCCTGATTGCCCGCCGTATCGCCGTCAACCGCAGGCGGCTATGCGCAAGCCCCGATTACCTGGCCGCCTGCGGTACGCCACAGGCCCCCAAAGACCTGGCACAGCACAACTGCATCGTGCTGCGCCAGAACGATGCAGCCTTCGGCCTGTGGCGTTTCGCCCGCGGCAAGCAGAGCGAGTCGGTAAAGGTGCATGGCCGGCTGAGTACAAACGATGGCGAGGTGGCGTTGAACTGGGCGCTGGATGGCCAGGGCATTCTTATGCGCGCCGAATGGAATCTGGCAGAACACCTGCGCAGTGGGCGGCTGATAGAGGTATT
This sequence comes from Pseudomonas sp. SWRI51, assembly GCF_014268825.1. Classification (NCBI taxonomy): domain Bacteria; kingdom Pseudomonadati; phylum Pseudomonadota; class Gammaproteobacteria; order Pseudomonadales; family Pseudomonadaceae; genus Pseudomonas; species Pseudomonas sp. SWRI51. The sequence continues at coordinate 57,485 of NZ_JABWRG010000008.1, forward strand.
GAAGGACTACGACACACCGCCTGCGGATATCTATGCGGTGTATCTGGAACGGCTGAACTTGTCGGCGAAGGTATCGTTTTTCATCGAACACCTGCGCGCGTTCTTCAGCCAAGGGGCCGATTGGCCGCAGGTGTAAGCAGCGGCCACTGGCCGCCCTCAATTGCGCAAGGGCCCCAGCCCGTTCCACAAGCGCTGGGGGTTCTATAACAAGCTGCGTTCAGTCGACGATGAACAACTTGGCGCCGCTCGCCGTCGAAGAGCGATGCGCCTCGGCATTGTCGGCCACCTGATAGCTCATGCCTGCGGTGAGCGTGAACTGCCGGCCATCATCAAGCTCGGTGTCCAGTTGGCCCTCAAGGCACAGCAGGATATGCCCCTTGCTGCACCAGTGGTCAGCGAGATATCCAGCGCTGTATTGCACCTGGCGCACACGCACAGCGCCAAACTGGCAAGTCCGCCAATGGGCCACGCCTTGCTCGCCGGGGTGCTCGGTGCGTTCGATCTGCGACCAGTCGGTGATACCGAACGGGATAGCGTTGATTTCCATGGTTGCCTCATGCAATGACAGGTGGCCAAACGTACCCACACCCCACTGCCGGCAACAGATACAGAGCGCTCGTTTTTACGCCATACACCCTGCACGCGCAGGCTAGCGAAACGCTTTCCAGTTCTGCAGAACAGGGTGTGGAGCGCACCCGAAAGCTGGCTCGGCAAACCAAACCAGAACAGGGCTGTAGTGATCGTACTCTCACGCGGATTGCGGGCATTTTGCCATTATCTGACACCCCACTCTCGCCCAAACATCTGTTGACAACCCCAAGATAGAGCGGCAACCATCCCGCCCCTTTTTATGCGATGGATTATCATTAGCATTACTATTATTTCTAATGAGTACGCCTTATCGAACAATCAGGAGTCAATGGATGTCCGCTCGCTTCACTCCCCTCGCTGTCAACGTTCGCCAAGCCGCACTGGCAATCGGCCTCTCTGGATCGCTTCTAGGCAGCGCTTGGGCAGCGCCCGTCAGCTACAGCATCCCGGCGGGCTCGCTGGCAACGGCCATCAACGCGTTCGCCAAGGCCAGCGGCGTCGTCGTCAGCTTCAGCAGCGAGGATAGCGCCGGCCTGCACAGCGAAGGACTGCAGGGGAGCTTCGAGCCCGAACAGGGCCTGGCGCAACTGCTACAAGGCACCGGCCTGCAGGCCCAGCAAGCCGCCGAAAACCACTATTTGCTGGCCCGCCCCAGCAGTGGCGCAGCCTTGGAGCTGGGCGCAACTACGGTCTCCAGCGTGCAACTGGGCGCCACCACCGAGGGCACCGGCAGCTACACCACAGGCTCGGCCAGCACCGCTACCGGGCTGCGGCTCTCGCCGCGTGAAACCCCGCAGTCGGTCAGCGTGGTAACCCGTCAGCAGATCGAAGACCAGAACCTCACCAACGTTACCCAGGTGCTGGAGCAAACCCCGGGCGTGGTGGTCGACAGCATGGGCCCGGCCGGCAGTGACGCCAACCACATCTATGTGCGGGGCTTCGAGGTAAACAGCATTCAGGTCGACGGCATCAACCGGCCCACTAGCTTTGGCGCCAAGGACGACCTCGCCGACATGGCGACCTATGACCGCGTCGAGGTGGTGCGCGGCGCAACAGGGCTGATGTCCGGCACCGGTGACCCCGGCGCTACCGTCAACCTGATCCGCAAGAAACCAACCTTCGAGACCCAGCGCAAGCTAACCCTTCAGGCGGGCTCCTGGGACAGCTACCGCACCGAGTTGGACGTCTCCAGCAAATTGTCGGAAAGCGGTCACGTACGTGGCCGCCTGGTCGCCTCGACCACCGACAATAAAAGCCATGTCGACCGCCAGAGCCTGGAACAGCAGGTGGGCTACGGTGTGGTCGAATGGGACCTTACCGACAGCACACTGCTGACGGTAGGTGCCGAATACCAGGAAATGGACAACCAGGGCGCTGGCAACCACGGCTTCCCGATGTTCAATACCGACGGCAGCCACTTCAGGCCTTCGCGCTCATTCAACTCGGCCGCAGACTGGAGTTACCACAAGCGCCGCACCAAGACGCTGTTCACCACCCTGGAGCAGCAACTGGACGATGGCTGGCAGCTCAAGCTCAGCGCCGAACATAACCGGCGCAGCTATGACGATGCGTTTGCCACTGCGGCCGAAGGCACGGTCAACCCCGATGGCAGCGGTATCAACACCTGGACTGGCCGCTGGGCCGGCGCGCCTCGGCAGACCTCCTTCGACCTGTCGGCAAACGGCCCGTTCGAGCTGCTGTCGCGCGAGCACCTGCTCTATGTGGGCGCCAGCCACTACCGGTCCTACTACCGCAACGATGGGTTTGATTTGTGGACTAGGCAAAGCATCGACGACATCAACAACTGGGACGGCTCGCTGCCAATACCGGCCTCCATCTACGCGAAGACCACCAAGGACGCACTGGATGAAACCCAGGACGGCCTGGTGGCGTCGGTGCGCTGGAGCCTGGCCGACGACCTTTCGCTGATCACCGGGGCACGGGTCATCGACTGGCAACGGGACGAGTCACACTATCGTTACTCGACTGGAGAAACACAACGCTCGTCGCGCAGCGAAACCGGCGTTGTCACGCCTTACCTGGGGCTGGTGTATGACATTGACGACAACTGGTCGGCCTATGCCAGCTACACCACTATCTTCAAGCCGCAGAGCAACAAAACCGCGGCCGGCAGCTACCTCGACCCGCTGGAAGGCGTGAACTACGAACTGGGCCTCAAGAGCGAGTTCTGGGACAAGCGCCTGACTGGCGCACTCAGTGTGTTCGAGGTGCATCAGGACAACCTGGCAGTCCCCGACGGCCTCCCGCCGGGGCCGAACGGCGAGCAGACTTACCGCTCGGAGTCAGGCACTAAAACCCGTGGTTTCGAGATGGAAATGGCCGGGGAAATCATGCCGGGCTGGCAGGCTTCGGCCAGCTACACCTATGCCGAAGCCCGAGACGCCGATGACAAGCGCCTGCTCACCGAAGTCCCGCGCGACACGTTCAAGCTGTTCACCAGCTATCGCTTGCAATCGCTGCCGCAGTTGAAGGTTGGCGGTGGGGTGCGCTGGCAGGGCGCCGAGTCCTACAGAAACTCTGGGCCAAATAAAGAGACGTTTTACCAGGACGCCTACAGCATCGTCGACCTGATGGCGCAGTATGCGTTCACCCCGCAAACCAGCGTCTCGCTGAACCTCAACAACGCCCTGGACAAGACCTACTACACGGCAATTGGCGCGCGTGGTTGGTACGGCACCCCACGCAGTGCCACGGCTACGTTGGTCTACGCCTTCTAACCCAAGCCCGGCGCCCAGCAGCTGTGCAGCTGTGCGCCTCGGAAAAGCGTGATCCGTCGCTCGCCATGGGATATCTTGCCGTCCGCCCCTTGAGGGATCAGGCGAATAAAGCGGCGAAGACAGGATGGCGGCAATGCACCACACAATGGAACGTAGTTCGATAGCGGCCGCTGGCAAACGGCTGGCTCTTCTGGTGTTGATCGCCGTGGGCGCAGGCTTGGTCGGTTGCGCATCAAGCGGCTACGACCGTGGGGATGGCCTTGCCGGCACGGTGGGCCATAAAGTCGTGCGTACCTACTTCGCCACCGACCGGATGCTCACCCACGATCCGGACCCGCGCAAGATGTTCACCGAGGCAGGCAGCGAAATCAGCTACGGCGTATGCGAGGTCAGCATTCCGCCCGACCACGATGTCGGGCGCCTGGAGTCGCCTTCGGTATGGCGGCTCGAGTTCAAGGAAAACCCTGACCGGCATGTGGTGTTGCTCGACACCTGGGTCAAACCCAGGAACGAGTTCTACGCAGGCCTTGCCAATCGCGTTGCGCAAAGCCAGGGCAAGAACCTGCTGGTGTTCGTGCATGGCTACAACGTGTCGTTCGAAGATGCCGCGCGGCGCACCGCGCAAATGGCCAATGACCTCAATTTTGATGGCGCGCCGGTGTTCTACAGCTGGCCCTCGAAAGCCCGCGAGTCCCTGTACTTCGTCGACCGCCAGACGCTCGAGCGCTCCACGCCCCGGCTCAAGGCGTTTCTGGCCGATGTGTTCGCGCAATCGAATGCCGAGAACGTTTATATCGTGGCGCACAGCATGGGCAATCAGGGGCTGACCAAAGCCCTGGCCGAGCTGCGCGAAGAAGACCCCGGCATCAAGAGCAAGCTCAAGGAGCTGATCATCGCCGCCCCCGATATCGACACCGCCGTGTTCAAGGAGCAGATCGCCCCTGGCCTGGTGGCGGCGGCGCAAAATATCACGCTGTACGCGTCATCCCGGGATGTCACCATGACCCTGTCGCACTACTTCAATGGTGAGTACCGCCTGGGCGATACCCGAGGCGGGGTCCCCGTGATCCCCGGCATCGAGACCATCGATGCCTCCAATGTGGACACTGACTTCTATGCCCATTCCTATGTGGGCAACAGCAAGTCGGTGGTCATGGACCTGTCGGCGCTGATTCAGTCCCACGCAAGGGCCGCGCAGCGAGCCAAGTTGAAAGCGACGAAAGCCAAAGGCGGCAATTACTGGACGTTCGAGCCCTAAGCGCTCAGGAAGTCAGCATGGGTATCAGCGCCGCAATGGCTGCACAAGCCTGGACTACCACAGTGGCCAGCAGCCATTTCGGCCATCTGCGGATCCACCAGTAGATAGCATTGAGGATGAGCGTTATCAGGTTGGTGAGCCAAAGCACCACCAGCGCGAGGGCGCCCGACAGGTCGACCGGCGATGAGCTGTTCATCTGCAGGGCGTAAAGCGCCAAGCCGAGCCCCAAGATCAACGCAGCAACCGAAAGGTAGCCAATACAACGGGTGAGCTGCAGTGCACTTGAAGGGTTCATAGGCCGGCCGATGTGTCCAGGTTGACGTCATTCAGGGGAAACTCATGGCGCACAAAGTTTACACATTCGCCTTCGTACCATTGCACCATCAACCTGCACAGTTCCAAGCCGGTTGTTGCAGTAGCTTGCGAGGCGCGCTGAAAGTCCTCGCCACTGCTCCCGTATGCCTGGCTTGTGGATTGGATGAACCCATGGATGGCGGTATTGCGCGCCTTGCGCCAGACGTCCACTTGAGCTAATAACTGTTCCGGGTCGTCAAAGGCAGCAGTACGGTGTTGTGATACCTCGTTCAGTAGCGCGTGCAGCGAAGCCCCGTCTCGGGTAATGTCGTTCGCGATGAGGAAGTTGAACAGGCAATTACTGAACAGGCACTCCTGCAAAGCGATGGCTTCAAGGTAAAACCCGCTCTCCAAGGCGCTTCCCATGCGACACAAGGCCGCCTGATAGGCCTGATGTCGCGCTTTGAGTTCGCTCACCGCGGCGCCGTACTCGATATTTTTATGCCGGCTGAGCTGCAAGGCTTCAAACAAAGAATACCCAGATCGTTGTATCTGAGCCCGATCAAACTGCTTCTGAAATTTATAAAACGCATTATGGTAGCCATTAATGAAAGTCTGGACCGCGTACCCGATATCGTCTGCCCAGGCGAAGTACTTGCTAGGTGATTCAGGCTCAGGCAATCCTGCAAGGGTATGCCCTATCGCATAGATCCAGTCATTGGAAACGTGCACGAGTGCGCCGATATGGATGCAGGTCATACGCTTTTCAGGAAAAACATACGCCAGCCCAGGCTGCCAATCAATGATGCCCTGCCGCTCAATTTTCTGAGCGGCTTCATCGGCGCCCAAACGGTCATGAATCAATTGCAGCAAGAGCGCATACACCGCGATGGGCTGCGGAGCCAAATGAAGCTTTTCATCAAAACCGAAGCAGTGCGACAAATACACGCAAAAGGGCTCCAGCACGAGCCGCCCATCGCCGCGAATAAATGTATAGTTGGTGATGTCATCTATAAAAGCCTGACGCTCAGGAGAAACATCAATGACCATTGCACAGCCTCCAGTTCCACTACGCCCCACGGCGCAGGGTCAATTCCATGTCAACCCAAGGGTCAAATCAACGAGTCAATTTTCCGGACAATCAAACCGTTCTTCACGCGTAAGCGCACATAGGGTATCAGCGTTTCAGGGTTTCGATACACTGCCGGGGAATACCCTAGCAACTCGGCATAGTCGGCCGCTTGCTTGCCCAAATCACCGAACTTGGCATCAAACATTTGATCCTCAGCGCTGCCCTGTAGCCGTTTGTATTGCCGTTTGCAAAAAGCGCAAATCTCGACATAGAGTGGCATGAATAGCGGGCCGGCTGTGTACTTAGCACCCTGTAGCGCACGATAGAAAAAATCTCTCGCCTGCTCATGTTCACCCTGCCCGGCAGCTTGGACTGCCTGGCGCCATTGGTCCATCCAATGAGTAGGCTGCGCAATGCGCTCGTACCATCGCTCTGCGCCTAGCGAGCGGTACGCGGAGCCGTAAATGAAGTCTAGTGCGCGAGGAATTTTGAAGTCACCGTCCTCCAAACAGCTCCATTTCATGAGTGTTTGCGTGTACGCTCGATAAATGCTCATCACAGGGTCGATATCGCCTGGTTGTAAACTTTCCAACCTTTCAGAGATTTTATCCAACGTATGACTTACAGGGAATACCGCTCCGAGGCTTGCTGGCGCTGGATAAGGATTACCGTGCCAAGATGGGGCTCCTGCGGTACAGGTGGTGAGTTGAAGATTGAGGTTGTGACGCATGAACGCCTGGAACACGCGCGTCGCAAAGGTTCTAGAATCTATCTTTTCAGTGAGTAACGACGCGAGTGGACGGATCGTCTCGAAGACATGGCTGAACTTAATCTTGTTTGCCTTGGAAAATCGGGCTAACGTTTGCTTGGATCGGGTATCAGCAGCTATTGATTTCAGATCACGAGCCCATACATCAGCGGCGCTTGCGGCGGGTGTCTTGGCGCTTTCGTGAAACTGAAATAATCGATAGCGAGAAACCCCGCACTGCTGCAGCGCGCCATCTATAAAATCAAGCAGGGGCCACTGACTACTTTTGGACATGCACGATGGCCATATTCTGCCTGCTGGGGAGTCCTCGACCAAAACATCCAGCACCTGCATTAACGTAAACTTTATAAAAAAGGCATACGTATTGACACCGGTCGCCGGGCACTCCCGCAAGAACTCCTGATAGTGCAGCATTGCAGCCCGATAAAAACAGATTGCCAGTTGCTGAACCTCATAGCGCTCATAGCGTTCAGCAATCAGTGCTTCAACATAAACAGTCAGTTCCGTGCACTCTTCATAGGAAGCAAAATCGGAGCGGGCAGCCCCCTGCACCAGACTTTGAACAGAGCGGTCTTTCCTGATAAGCGTGGCCGCTTGCGGAGCGATCTGCGAAGTGACTGCAACTAGTTCACCCAAAGATCCATACCTGCCATCCGGCCTTTTGATCGCCTCAAAAGCCTGCCCCAAGACTCTACGCCTTGTTTGTTCCGTCGCCGGAACAGTGAAGGTGAATTCACTATTGTCGCTATTCCATATCCCCAAGCAGTCACACAGCGTCTTGTGGAACTCGCCCAATGACGGCATTTTACTGTCAGTTAGTGTCACGATATCGCCCCGCTGCTCTATATATTTCCATATTAAGCGAACGCGCGTTCAATTCTAGGTATCAAAACCGCGATGGTGGCATTCACGATGCACAGGGCATAGGTTACCCTCTCACGGAACGCTATGGCTTTGTACGTCGGGCTTGGAAGCCGAGCCAGCATTGCACAAGCTCGAACACGCTGTTGAGGGAACAAATATGACACCCACTGGAAGCTGGCTGGATTGGCTAAAGGCAAAACAGACACCCGCCGCGTCATGGGCTGACCAGCGCCGCAACGAGGCATTGGAGCTGATCGCCAGCACCGCGCAAAGCGGCAGTTGGGCGCAGTTGAGCCGGCATCACAATGGCTTTGTACGTGAAGTGGCGGTGCGTGAGCTGGCCAGCACGCCATCGCCTGAAGCACTGGTTGAACTGATCGAGCGCCTCAATGACTGGGTGCCGCAAGTGCGGGAGCTGGCCGCCGCTGGCATCAAGGCCTACCTCAACAGCCCCGGTGCACCCGCATTGCTTTGCGCCCTCGACCCACTCATGGCGCTAGCTGCTCGCCAGCGTGCCGACCACGGCCCGACGCTGGCCAAGGTGCGCGCGGTGCTGCAAGGCGCCGATGTGCGCGAGGTGGTCTACGCGTGTTTCCAGGTTCGCCATGGCAAAGCCGCGTGCTACTTGTTCGCGCTGTTGCTGGAGGTGGTCGAGCCGCCTGGGCCGCTGCTGCGTGATGGCCTGGCCCACCGTGAACTGAACGTGCGCCTGGCGGCGATTGCGGCCTGCGAAGCCAACGCCGGTGCCGAGGCCGTGGGACTGCTGGAAGCTGCGCTGCCACGCTCGACTGCCCGTGTGCGGGTGCGGCTGCTGCGCGCTCTGGTGCCCCTGCTCGAAGACCCGAAGGCGGTGCTGCAGGCGGCGCTGCTGGATGCCTCCCCGGCGGTACGCAGCTTTGCGCGTTGGGAAGCGCCACGCCATGGGGTGGACGCTCACGCCGTGCTGGCCGCGCAACTGGCACAGCCTATGCCGAGCCTTAAAAAACACTGGCTGGGGCTACTGGGGCTTGCCGGGGAGATTGGCGGCGAGCTGCCCGAAGCCTGGCGCAGTGCGGCATTGTTGGCTGGCTATCCGTCGGTGCGGCTTGCCGCCGTGCACCTACAGGATGATGCATCGGCAGGCACCCTGCTCGGGCTGCTCGAAGATGACGCCGACAAGGTCTTCGATGCGGTGATCGCGCGCCTTGGGAAGCTGCCCTGGGCTGCGCTCAACGCGCCGGTCAGCGCAAGCCTGGACACGCACTGGCAGCGTTTGCCAGAGCAGCGCCGGCGCCAGGTGCTGGGGTTGATGTCGCCGTGGCAACAAGCTGCCTACCTCGTCAAGCGGATGCAGGCAGAGCCTGTGCTTGAGGATTTCTGGTTGCAGGAAATCACCCGCTGGTGCAACCGCCAGTACCGGATAGTCGACCCGGTAACGCCAGTTGCCGAGCGTGAGACGCTGGAGCAGACGCTCAAGGGCCTGGCTGCATCCGGGCTTATCGAGCGGGGATGCGTGGCGCGTGTGGTGAAGTGATCAGCACCTGGGCCAGCCTCCCGCAAAATCACAAGCGACGCGTTCGCGTGCAGGAGCGCGTCAGGCTCTAATCTGGAGCTACAATCCGTAACCTGCGCCACGCCCGAGCCCACCCGCATGCACATAATCATCCCAGACGACTACCAGAACGTCATCCGTACCCTCGACTGCTACCGCCGCCTGGCTGGCCACGAAGTCACCGTGCTGCATGACCGCGAACCTGCCTCGCTTGATGAACTGGCCGCACGCTTTGCCAATGCCGATGCACTGGTACTGACCCGAGAACGCACGCGTATCGACGCGGCCCTGCTGCAACGCCTGCCGCGGCTCAAACTGATCAGCCAGACTGGCAAGATCGCCGGCCACCTCGACCTTGCTGCCTGCACCGCACACGGTGTGGTGGTGACCGAGGGGCGCGGCTCACCCGTGGCGCCGGCAGAGCTGGCCTGGGCGCTGATCCTCAACGCCCGTCGCCAACTGGTGCCCGCCATCGACGCAATGCGCCAGGGGCTGTGGCAGGTCAATCTGGGCCAGGCCGTTGCCGGTCAGGTGCTGGGCATCTGGGGCTACGGCAAGATCGGCCAACGGCTGGCGCGCTATGCCCAGGCATTCGATATGCAAGTACTGGTGTGGGGCAGCGAGGCCAGCCGCGCCGCTGCCCAGGCTGACGGGCACCGGGCGGCGGTCTCGCGCGAGGCGTTTTTTGCCGAGGCGGATATCCTCAGCCTCAACCTGCGGCTGTCCGACAGCACTCGCCACCTGGTGACGCTGGATGATCTTGGGCGGATGAAAGCCGACGCGCTGCTGGTCAACGTCAGCCGCGCCGAACTGATCGCACCAGGCGCCTTGGAGCAGGCATTGGATGCCGGCAGGCCGGGGTTTGCGGCGCTGGATGTGTTCGAGCAAGAACCGCTACTGAACCCTCATCACCCGCTGCTGCGTAACCCGCGCGTGCTGTGCACGCCGCACCTGGGCTATGTGGAAAAAAACGGCTATGAGCTGTACTTCGGCGATGCGTTCAACAACGTGCTGGCCTATTGCGCCGGAGCCCCGACCCAGGTGGCCAACCCCGAAGCACTGGGTCACTCGTAGTCGTCGCTGACCTCCAGCGGGTAGATGCCCACCTGACTGATCGGGTAGATGCCCAGCCGTTTGCCGGTGACCTCGTCGTGGGCCACGGCCTGGCGTGCCGGTAGCGCATTGCCGGTGGTAAGGTCCTTGGCGGGCGCCTTGTCATTGGCGGCGAAAATCAGCCTGCCTTGCCTGCCCTTGACCACCGTGCCGGCCGGGTACTCCATGCCCTGGAGTTGCAGCGCCTGGGCAAGCTGTGCCGACCAAGAGACAACCTCACGGCGCTCGCTATCGAGCACCAGGCGCAGCGCCAGCACGCTCATGCGGCCCAGGCGGATGGGCGTTTGTGACTCATCGGCCTGTAACTGCCACCCGTCCTTGCCGATGGCATTCAACGTGACCGCGTCCGGCCACTGGATGCCGCCCGCGTGGCTGCCAGCGGCGAGCGTGCAGCGCCCCAGGCGCCAGTCAGCGAAGACGAACGGTGCGTTGAAGGGGTAGACCATGTGCACCTCGCTTTGTGGCGAGCATTGCCAGCCTTCAATCCAGGCTGGGGCCGCGATGGCCAGGTCAGCCAGGCCACGGGCGCCGTCGAGTTCGAGGCGGCTCACCTGCATGCCGAGAATCTGCCCGGGAGTGCGTTTGAATTCGGCGCGCTTGAGGCTTGCCAGGCCGTACGGTAGTGGGTTGCCGCTGAGGTCGCTGAGTGGCGCAAGGCGTTGCAGCCAGACGTTGGTACCTGCTGGCAAATGCAGGTCACCCAAGGTTTGCGCCTGCCCAAGCGTTGGATTCAGCGCCTGGCTTTGCTGCCACTCTTCAAACCACTGATAGAACAAGCTCAGCATCGGCAAGCTGCCCAGCAGCAAGAGCACGGCCAAGGGGATGAAGCGGCGGCGCAGCGACCAGAAATAGGCTCGCCGGCGGGGGATGCACAGGGCGACCAGGCCTACCGTCAGCGCCAGCAAGCATTGCAGGGATAGCAGCAGAAGCAGGAAGGCGACAAGCATGCCTGCGGGGTTTACCGGGATCATCGACTTCCTTGTGGATTTGCACGCTGGCTGGCGCAGGGTATTACAGAATTTGAAAGGAGCAAGCGTTTTAGGGTTACTGCCCCGCGATGAGCATGGGTACCCATGCGACTCTGGCTGGATGCTGGAAGCCAAACCGTTGTGGCGAGCGGGCTTGTACAAAACCATGGAACCGCCCACTGGAAAGACCCAGCAAATGAACTCGCGACGAACCCAAGGTATACTCCCCAACCGTCGCGCCCTTGAGCGCTGCGTTGCCCAACTTCTGCAGGATGCACCATGTCGAGCCAGCAAATCGCCCCCCTCCCCGACACCACCCTCACCGCCCCCCCCGCGCCGCTCACTGAGGCTCTGAACCTGCTGCAGCAGGCACAGGCACGGCTGGCCGAGCGAGTGCGCACCATCAGCCGCGGGTTCCTGGCCGTTATTTCGGTGTTCTGTGCCTTCTTGCTGATCAAGTGGGTATGGGCCGGGCACTACTTCGGCGGGCCAATCCTCGCAGGCATCATCTGGTGGGTACTGGGCTTTCTTTATGGGCCGGTGTCGCTGCTGTGGCGCCCGCAGCAATGGGCGGTCGACAAAGCCTGGAAGCATGCCGATGAAGTGCGCCGCGAGGCCGGCAAAGCGTTCATGGAAAGCCAGGCCCTCGGCGCCTACCGCTGGATCACCCGCAACGGGCGCATGCTCGGCGTTTACCCCGACAGCGGCATGCTCTACCTGCTGGCCGACTACAGCGGTGAACGCCATGCGTTGATGGACGCCACCCGCGTGGTCAAGCAGGTGCGCGTCGATGAACAGGCGCAAACCAACGTCACCAGCAATACCACCACCACCCACAGCAGCCGCCACGTCTACGGTTTTACCAACAACTGGGGCATGCTCGGCGGCGGCAAGTCACGCTCGACCACCACGACCACCAGCACCACGGTGCGCAGTTTCACCCTGCAGGTGCAGTTGCAGTGCGAAGGCCAGCACCCGTTCTGGGTGGAAATGCCCTTCGGCGCCGACTGGCAAGAAGCGCAAAACTGGAAACTGCTCATCGAGCAGGCCGTAGGCCGATAAGCCGGCCCGATACCCACTCAGGCCCCGCCATGGACGAACTGCGCAAGATCGACCTGAACCTGCTGCTGGCGCTCAACGCGCTGCTCAGCGAAAAGCATGTCACCCGCGCAGCCGTTCGCCTGCACCGCAGCCAGCCCGCTGTCAGCCACGCGCTGGCGCAGTTGCGCACGCACTTTGACGACCCGTTGCTGGTGCGCCAGCAAGGCCGTATGGTCCTTACGGCGCGTGCCCAGTCGCTGGCCAAGCCACTGCAGGATGCGCTGGCCAGCCTCAATGGCCTGCTCGCTGCGCCCAACTTCGACCCGGCCTCGGCGCAGCGGCGCTTTCGGCTGTCGCTGTCTGACTATGCCTCGCGGATCATCCTGCCGCCGCTGGTGAAATTCCTGCGGCGCAACGCCCCCGGCATCGACCTGGCCATCAGCCAGGCCAGCCGCGAGGTCATGATGGCGCAGTTGCAGGACGGCGAACTGGACCTGGCCCTTGGGGTATTCAACGACGTGCCCGAAGGCATCACCTTGCAAGCGCTGTTCAGCGAGGACTTCATCAGCGTGGCAGACCGCAACAGCTTGCCAGCCAGTGGCGCGCTGCCGCTCGAGCAATGGCTGGCGCGCCCCCATGTGCTTTTGGCGATGCGCCCGGATGCCTTCGATGAGATCGAGCGCGCCCTCGCCGCCCTCGGGCTCAGCCGCCATATCGCGCTGGTGTTGCCGCACTGGAGCGCAGCCCTTGAAGTGCTGCCAGGCACCGACCTGGTGCTGACCGTCGCCAGCCGCGCAGCAGCCTCGGTCGAGTGCTACGACGCCCTCGCCCGCTTTGCCCCTCCCTTTACCGCGCCACGCATCGCGTATCAGCAGGCCTGGCACGCGCGCAAGGACAACGACCCCGCGCACCGCTGGCTGCGCGAAGCGCTGTACGCCTGCAGCCAGCCGCAGCAGGGCTAGGCCGGCCTACTTGCCGCCGTGCACCGCGACAGCTGCCGGCGCAGAAGTGCCGACGCCCTGCACCAGCAGCACGCCACCCATAATCAACAGCACACCCGCCACCTTGGCGATGCTGACCGGCTTCTCGGCAAGCCCCATCAAACCGAAGTGATCCACCGCCACTGCCGTGAATATCTGGCCGGCAACGACCAGCATCAAGAAGCCCCCAGCGCCAAGCTTGGGTGTCAGCGCGGCCGCGCCCGCCACATACAACGCACCCAGCACGCCGCCGATCCACAGCCACCAAGGGCCTTGTAACGCCTTGCCCAGGTTGGGCGCCGCAACCCGCAGCACCAACAACGCCGCCACCACAACCACGGTACTGACCAGCAACGATGTCAGCGCGCCCCACAATGGGTGCCCAAGCGCACGGCCCACAGCGGCATTGCTGGCGGCCTGGAACGGAAGTGCTGCGCCGGCTAGCAAGGCCAGGCCTGCCGGAAGGAACGCAAAAAAAGTGGCTTTGCTGAACATGGTCTGCCTCTGCATAAAAGTGGTTGGCAGACGATCCAGCATAGCCATCATGGATGGAAATCGAAAATATGCACCCTCCATATTCGTATCCCGAATACCACCAATCACCCGAAACCTGTCCCGGACGCCGACGCACGGCTATCTCGCCCATGGTGAAACCGCCCCTGCCCTGTGTATGCTGCTCGCGCCCCATGTACCGGACGTTCCTCTCCCATGCCCGTTGACCTGCAAGCCCTCTACCCGAGGCTGATCCACCTGATGCTGGACGCCGTTTTCGTGGTCGACCGGGACAACACCATCGTCTTCGTCAGCGATGCCTGCGAGGCCCTGCTCGGCTATCAGGCCTGCGAGCTGATCGGCACACCGATCACCCGCTACATGCACCCCGACGACCTCGAAGCCACCCGCGCATCGATTGTGCGGGTGATGAACGGCCAGCCCCACTTTGACTTTCGCAACCGTTATGTCCGCAAGGACGGCGCGGTGGTGCACATCCTCTGGGCGGCGTTCTGGTCGGACGAAGTGGGTGCGCGCATTGGTGTGGCGCGCAACGTAACAGCACTGACCGAGGCCGAGCAGGAGCTACGTTTTCTTGCCCATCACGACCCGCTGACAAGGCTGAGCAACCGTTCGCTGTTCAATCAGCGCCTGGCGGCTGCGTTGCAGGCAGCGCAGCGCCAACAGCAGCCACTTGCGCTGTTGTTTCTGGATGTCAACGGCTTCAAGGCAATCAACGACCTGTACGGCCATGCCTTGGGCGACCGCGTGCTGTGCGCGGTGGCGCGGCGCCTGGAAAGCTGCGTGGGCAGCTCGGGCACTGTGGCGCGGATGGGCGGCGACGAGTTCACCATATTGCTCACCGACAGCTACACCGCTGCCGCGGTGAGCGAGCGCATGGCGCAGATTCTGGCGGTAATGGCCGAGCCGCTGGGCGATGCGTTTGGCGGCCTGGCAATGCCATCGTGCAGCATTGGCGTGGCCTGCTACCCGGCAGATGGCTTGGATGCAGACGCGCTGCTCAGCCATGCCGATGGCGACATGTATGAGAAAAAACGCCGCAGGTATAGCGCCCGAGGCTAGATAGGCTCCGGGCTTGGACGGTCGATGCGAACGCTATGCGCTGTAGGAGCGGCCTTGTGTCGCGAAAGGCCCGCTTTGCGGCCCCGGCAATATCAGCTGGGTGCACATATCCTGGGGCCGCTTCGCAGCCCATCGCGGCGCAAGGCCGCTCCTACAATTTAGGTGCCTGGCCTGACATAGGCCTTACTTGGCGGCGTAGCCGTTGCAGGTACCCTTCTCCACCGCCATTTTGCCCAGCGGCGAGCCAGAGAGTTGAGTAACCATGCCGTCAACTTCAGCCTTGTACTGCGGCTCGGACTGCACTTTCAGAATCTCGGCCTTCAGCGGCGCCTCGACAGGCTCCTTGGCCAGCAGGTTGGCGACTGTGCCATTCAGGCCGGGTACGGCCTTGTTGCAGACCTGCTCCATGGCAACGATGGTGACCGCTACCTGGTGGTTCTCTGCCTGCGAGCTGGCCAGAGCGACGTTGCCAAGGCCAAGTGTTGCCACGCAGAGCGCCGCAGCGCTGATCCGTGCTGAGAACATGCAAAACTCCTTTTCCCGAAAATGAACGAGGCCGATTGCGGCCTCGGAGTCGTCGGACCACGGAATCTGCATTAGGTTGCATTAAACGCTTCGAGTCAGCCCGCCATCGACCTTAAGGTTCTGGCCGGTGATATACGCCGCCCCATCGCTTGCCAAGAACGCTACCGTCGCAGCAATTTCCTCGCTGGTGCCATAGCGCTTGAGCGGCACCATGTCGCGGCGTTGCTCGGTGGCCGGCAAGCTGTCGATCCAGCCCGGCAATACGTTGTTGATGCGCACATTGTCGGCCGCGTAGGTGTCGGCGAATATCTTGCTGAATGCCGCAAGCCCCGCACGGAACACGGCCGATGTGGGGAACATCTCGCTGGGTTCGAAGGCCCAGGCGGTCGAGATGTTGATGATCACCCCGCCCTTTTGCTGCTGCATGATCGGCGTTACCAGCCGCGCCGGGCGGATTACATTGAGCAAGTACACCTCCATGCCCGTATGCCAGTCATCATCGCTGATCTGCAGAATCGGTGCGCGCGGGCCGTGGCCTGCGCTATTGACCAGCACATCCACCCGCCCCCACTTGGCCATTACCGCATCGACCAGGCGTTGCAGGTCGTCGACCGACTGGTTGCTGCCCGTGACACCAATGCCGCCCAGCTCGGCCGCCAGCGCCTCGCCTTTGCCCGAGGACGACAGAATGCCCACCTTGAAGCCATCGGCGGCCAGGCGCCGCGCCGCTGCTGCGCCCATGCCGCTGCCGCCGGCGGTGATGATTGCCACTTTCTGAACTGACATGCTGCCTCCTGATGAACTGCGTTCGAGTGCAGTCACCCTAGCAGCCAGGTGCAGAGGCAGGCAGACAGCGCAGCAAGCGTCAGCCAGTAGCTCAGCTATTGGCTGCCTGCTGCCGGAGCCAATCCCTGACCACCCGCAGCGCATCCCCAGCCTGAGCCTTGCGTGGCCAGACCAGGTAAAACGCCTTGTCCAGCCGCCACTGCAAGCTGAATACCTGCTCAAGCCTGCCCGCCGCCAGGTCGGCCTCGACGAAAGCACGGCTGGCCAACGTAATACCTTGCCCGGCCACAGCGGCCTCGATGGCCAGCGACGTCTGGTTGAAACGCACATTGCGTGCCGTTGCCGGCGGGTGGCCGGGAAACACCGCAGCGCTGAACGCGGGCCAATAGTCATGGGCATCGTGCAAGGCTACGAAACGTTGCAGGGCTTCGAAGCTATCGGGACGGCCCTTCTCGCCCAGCAATCCGGGGCTCGCGACCGCCACCACGTGCGGCTGCATCAATAGCTCGACGTTCAAGCCGGCGCCGAACGGCGGTGTGCCATAGCGTACAGCCAGGTCTACCGCATCGGTGTGAAAGTGCGAGAGCCGGTCGGTGGCCAGCAGCCGCAGGTCGATATCGGGGTGGGCATCGGCAAAATGGCCAAGCCTTGGGATCAGCCACTTCGAGGCAAAGGTGGGGGTCACGCTGACGGTCAGTTGCAATGGCTGCGGCCGCAGCAACTGGGTTGCCTCATCGATTATCGCCAGGCCGCTACGCACGCTGGTGCTATAGGCGCGCCCAGCATCGGTCAGGCCCAGGCCACGCGGCAGACGCTCGAACAGGCGCACTTGCAGGCTCGCCTCCAGGCCCCGAATCTGCTGCGCCACGGCAGCCTGGGTCACACCCAGTTCCTCGGCGGCAAGGCGAAAATTGAGGTGGCGGGCGGCCACCTCGAACATGCGCAGCGCATTGAGCGACGGCAGCGCTGGGAATCCGGCAGGC
This sequence comes from Pseudomonas sp. SWRI51, assembly GCF_014268825.1. Lineage (NCBI taxonomy): Bacteria > Pseudomonadati > Pseudomonadota > Gammaproteobacteria > Pseudomonadales > Pseudomonadaceae > Pseudomonas > Pseudomonas sp. SWRI51. The sequence continues at coordinate 74,573 of NZ_JABWRG010000008.1, forward strand.
ATGGGGTGCAAATCTATTGGCTGAGGTCACAGCAGGCTAACGCCACGCTTGCCCCATGGGAAGGCCAAGGGATCAGGTAGGTGGCACGAACGGCTTGTAGTTCGGGTCGCGGTACAGGTCGTTGCCGTATGAGGTTGTTCTCTCCGGGCCGCCATCGGGGTAGGTCACATCGGGGTTTGGCTTGAGCGTCCAGGCCCCGTCAGCACCCTGTTCAACGGTTGTCGGGAAAAGCTTGCAAGACCCCTCGTCGCCGGACGTCATGCGGAACTGATAATAACGACCGGGCTGGGGTGTGAACTTGGCGGTGACGAAGCAGTAACGCGTTTTTTCGCCTTCCCAGCTCATGTGAACCTCGGTTTCTTTACCTGGGTGCACAGCGGTTTCATAAAAGTCGAAGGTCAGGTCCTGGCCGGCTTTAGGCATGCCGATGTCCTGGGTGTGAATGAACGGCAAGGGCCCGGTACGCACCACCCCGCCTGAGCGCACGCCATTGCTGTACTGATAGATGCTGGCATGCTGGGTGAAGTTGATGATGCGTATGAACGCCGGGTTCGGCTCGTTTTGCGGTGCGGAGAAATACTCGGTACGGGGCAGGTACTGACAGCCGGCCAACAGCGGCAAGGCGAGTAAATAGACGTGCAGACGCATGGTCGGGTCCCTTGACTTGTGTGCCAGCAAAGACCACTCAAAAGCTCGATGATTCCCTGAACAGTTGTACGGTCACAATCCTCTGTTCAACTGCACCCGCCGTTTTGCTGAAGACGCCACCGGCGCAAATCCTACGCAACGCGACGAAAAGCGCCCTGCGCCCTTTCGAACTGTGGCAAGTGAAGGCACAATGCGTGTCCTTTTTTTGGCCGGCCTGGCCGGGGGCCTATTAGATGATCAAAACGCCGTACTACCTCATCGATAAACAAAAGCTGCTGGGCAACATGGAAAAGATCGCCTACGTGCGCGAAAAATCCGGTGCCAAGGCCCTGCTTGCCCTCAAGTGCTTCGCCACCTGGTCGGTGTTCGACCTGATGCAGCAGTACATGGACGGCACCACGTCGTCTTCGCTGTTCGAGCTCAAGCTCGGCCGCCAGAAGTTTGCCGGCGAAACCCACGCCTACAGCGTGGCCTGGGCCGACGATGAAGTCGAAGAGATGCTCGAAAACTGCGACAAGATCATCTTCAACTCGATCGGCCAGCTGCAACGCTTCGCCGAACAGTCCCAAGGCAAGGTCCGCGGCCTGCGTGTCAACCCACAGGTCAGCAGCTCCGATTACCTGCTGGCAGACCCTGCGCGCCCCTTCAGCCGCCTGGGCGAATGGGACCCGGTGAAAATCGAGCAGGTCATCGAGCAGATTTCCGGTTTCATGTTCCACAACAACTGCGAGAACGGCGACTTCAGCCTGTTCGACAAAATGCTCAGCCACATCGAAGAGCGCTTCGGCCACCTGCTGCACAAGGTCGAATGGGTAAGCCTGGGTGGCGGCATCCACTTCACCGGCGAAGACTATGCCGTGGACGCGTTCTGCGCGCGCCTGAAGGCATTCTCCGAGCAGTACGGCGTGCAGGTTTACCTGGAGCCTGGCGAAGCGGCTATCACCAACAGCGCCTCGCTGGAAGTGACAGTGCTCGACACCCTGTACAACGGCAAGCACCTGGCCGTAGTCGACAGCTCGATCGAAGCACACCTGCTCGACCTGCTGATCTACCGCCTCAACGCCAAGATGGCCCCCAACGATGGCGAGCACACCTATATGGTCTGCGGCAAATCGTGCCTGGCCGGTGACATCTTCGGCGAGTACCAGTTCGACAAACCCCTGGCCATCGGCGATCGCCTGTCGTTCATCGACACGGCGGGCTACACCATGGTCAAGAAAAACTGGTTCAACGGTCTGAAAATGCCTTCCATCGCGGTCAAGCAACTCGACGGCAGCGTCGAAGTAGTGCGCGAGTTCGGTTTCGACGACTACGTTTCCAGCCTGTCCTAAGACGGCTACCACAGTAAGGAGCATGGGATAAATTGAAGAAGAACGTTCTTATCATTGGTGCAGGAGGTGTCGCCAAGGTGGTGGCCCACAAGTGCGCACAGCATAACGACGAACTGGGTCGTATTGCGATTGCGTCACGGAACATCTCCAAATGCCAGGCCATCATCGACAGCGTCAAGGCCAAGGGTAGCCTCAAGGTACCCGCCGACATCCAGGCCTTCTCGCTAAACGCCCTCGATGTCGAGGCAACCAAGGCACTGATCCGCGAGACCGAATCGCAGATCGTGATCAACGTAGGCTCAGCGTTCCTTAACATGTCGGTGCTGCGTGCCTGCATCGATACCGGTGTGGCTTACCTGGACACCGCAATTCACGAAGAACCGGGCAAGATCTGCGAAACCCCGCCCTGGTACGGCAACTACGAGTGGAAACACCTCGAGGAATGCCAGCAGAAGAACATTACCGCCATTCTCGGCGTCGGTTTCGACCCGGGTGTGGTGAACAGCTACGCAAAACTTGCGCAGCAGCAGTATTTCGACCGCATTGATTCGATCGACATTCTCGACGTCAATGCCGGGTCCCACGGCAAGTACTTCGCCACCAACTTCGACCCGGAAATCAACTTCCGTGAGTTTACCGGGCAAGTCTGGAGCTGGCAGAACAGCCAGTGGACCAGCAACAGCATGTTCGAGGTCAAGCGCACCGACGACCTGCCGGTAGTGGGGTCGCAGAACCTGTACCTGACCGGCCACGACGAAGTGCACTCGATCTCGAAGAACCTCGGCGTGCCGAACGTGCGGTTCTGGATGAGCTTTGGCGAGCACTACATCAATGTGTTCACCGTGCTGAAAAACCTCGGCCTGCTCAGCGAGCAACCGGTCAAGACCGCCGAAGGCCTGGAAGTGGTACCGCTGAAAGTGGTCAAGGCCGTGCTGCCGGACCCAGCCTCGCTGGCCCCGGGCTACACCGGCAAGACCTGCATCGGCGACCTGGTCAAAGGCACCAAGGACGGCCAGCCGCGCGAGGTGTTCATCTACAACGTGGCTGACCACGAAGAGGCCTACGCCGAAACCGACAGCCAGGGCATTTCCTACACCGCTGGCGTGCCGCCAGTCGCTGCGGCGCTGTTGGTTGCCCGCGGCGAGTGGGATGCCGGGCGCATGGTCAACGTCGAGGAACTGCCAGCCGAGCCGTTCCTCAAGGCGCTTGATGTAATGGGCCTGCCGACCCGTGTCAAAGATGAAAAAGGCGACCGTCCGTGGGACGCTGAAGCCTGAGTAACACACCGCAAGGGCGCCATCTGGCGCCCTTTCTGCATCTATAGGCCAGCCACTGCCCAGGCGCTCGGACCTTTCGTTCAGGCCACGCCTGCGCTATCTTCGCCGCGCTGCCGGCAACCCCGCCATGACCTGCGCAGCGAAGGAACCGCCTGCATGCTTTCCAGCCGTACCCTCACCCTGATCCTGGGTGTCGCTTTCATCATGCTCGACCAGTGGGTCAAGCTCATCGCCCTGGTAGGCCTCAAGTCCCACAGCTATGTGTTCGGCAACCAGCATGCCTGGCTGGATGTGGCGCTGAGCCTGAACCCCGGCGCCTTCCTGAGCCTGGGCGCCGGCATGTCGCCGCTGGTAAAGCAATTGATCTTCGTGGCCATGGTTGGCGTGGTGTGCTGCTGGGCGATTGTCTGGGCACTGCGCAACTGGGCAGCCACCCCCCTCAAGGCAGGTGCGGCGTATTTCATCGCCATGGGCGGTGTTGCCAATCTGATCGACCGGGTGACCCGCGACGGCCATGTGGTCGACTACCTGGTGCTCAACCTCGGGCCGCTGCACACCGGCGTGTTCAACCTCGCCGACATTGCGATCATGGCCGGTGCCGGTGTGCTGCTGTGGACAGGCCTGAAAAAGCCACAAAGCTGAATAAGGTGATCGGGCGCTAACCTCAAGGTCGTGATGTTCATACCTGAAACGGCTGCACGCTCTGTTATAGCTGCCACACCTATAAAAAGAGACGCCTGTATGACCGCGCCCACCCCTGCCCCGCAGCGCCTGTTCGCGCTGTTCTGCCTGGCCAGTTTCCTGCTTTCGCTGTCATACGGCTGCACCTTCCTGCTGGCCAAACTAATGGCCGCCCACGGCGGCGGCGAGTCGGATGCCGGAAAGGTGATTGCCAGTGCCATGCTCAGCACCTTCGTGGCGGTGGTTTCCTGCGGGCACCTCAGCGACCGCATCGGCGCACCCCGCACCGTCGCCGGCGCGGCACTGTTGCTGGCCGGGGCCTGCCTGGGCTTTGCCTGGGCACCGGCGCATGCCAACGTGCTGCTGCCGTTCGGCGTGCTGCTGGGGTTTGGCTGGGGCACGTTCTACACCCTCGGCCCAATCATCGTGGCGATGACCATCGAGCCGTCGCAACGGATGAAGTACTTCGCCCTGCTTTCGGGCAGCATGATGACCGGCATCGGCAGCGGGCCACTGACCGGGCGTACCTTCGAAGCCCTCGGCCTGCCCCTCGAAACCGCGTTCGTCAGCGCCGCTTGTGCCAGCGTGTTGGGCGGGCTGCTGTTCGTTGCCATCGCCGCGCCGCTGCGCCAGGCCCAGGCCGGCGTGGGGCCGCTTGGTGCGAGCCGGCTGAGCCTGCGCGCGGCACTGCGGGTGCTGGCGTCACCGGCAGTGTTCCCGATCATCATGGTCGGCCTGGGCGGCGCCATTTTTGCTGGGTTGTCGAGTTTTCAGACCAGTTATGCAGCCGCGCGGCAACTCGACTATTCGCTGTTCTTCGTGGGTTTTACCTGCGCCGCCATCAGCTGCCGCCTGCTGGTAGCGGGGCTGATCGTCAAGCGCGACCCGTACCTGTTTGCCTGCCTGCTCAGCGGGCTGATGGTGCTGGCGGTCTTGATGCTGAGCTTTACCGTGTACAGCGGCGCCGCGTATGTGCTGGCCGCAGCGGTGCTGGGGGTGGGCTACGGGCTGACCTACTCGGTAATCAACGGCCAGGCTGCCAATCAGGCACCGGCTGGTCATATGGCCCAGGCATTGGTGCTGTTCAGCCTGGCGTACTTTATCGGTGTATTCGGTTTTCCGTGGCTGGCCGGGCAGGTCATCGAGCAGGCTGGGGTGGCTGGGTTGCTTGAGGTGGTACTGCTGCTGGCACTGACCAATTGGGCGATCAGCCTGGGGCGGCTGGGGTGGCGCTGGCGGGCTCGGCGGCTGACAGGGGCGCTGGGGATAGGCAGTAAGCAGCGCGAGATAAACTCATAGGATGTGGCCTACATAGAGCGAAGAAAAGCCCGGTCTGGACCACAGCCTCATCTTAAGAAGGTCCCAGCTCCCCAGCCCATCTCACCCTGAAGAAGATCGCTGACTCGTTAGAATTCACACACTCGACAAACAAATTGGCGATGCCGTTGGCCTACTGAATCAGTCAGGCATTTCGACAACTGGCGCTTGCTATCAGAACAATCTCGAAATACTGTATGAATACTCAGTATTACTGGATTGCGCCCATGCAGCTTATCGCCAAACTCGGCATCCTCGCCGACGCCGCCAAGTACGACGCCTCCTGCGCCAGCAGCGGCGCGCCCAAGCGTAGTTCGCGCGGGCGTGATGGCCTTGGCGCTACCGACGGCATGGGCATCTGCCACAGCTATACCCCCGATGGCCGCTGTGTTTCGCTGCTCAAAGTGCTGCTGACCAACTTTTGCCTGTACGACTGCCAGTATTGCGTCAACCGCCGCTCCAGCAACGTCCCCAGGGCACGTTTCACCCCCGAAGAGGTGGTCCGCCTGACGCTGGACTTCTACCGGCGCAATTGCATCAGCGGCCTGTTCTTGAGCTCCGGCATCATCCGCTCGGCCGACTACACCATGGAACAGCTGATTCGCGTGGCCCGGCTGCTGCGCGAGGAACACAACTTCCGCGGCTACATCCACCTCAAGACCATCCCCGACGCCGACCCGCTGCTGATTGAAGAAGCCGGCCGCCTGGCCGACCGGCTCAGTGTCAATATCGAATTGCCCACCGATGCCAGCCTCAAGCTGCTGGCGCCGGAAAAACAAGCCAGCACCATTCGCCAGGCCATGGGCGTGATCTACCAGGGCCAGCAGGCGGTGGCCAATGAGCCGCGCGCACCGCGCTTCACGCCTGCCGGGCAAAGCACCCAAGTAATTGTCGGCGCCGACGCCACCGATGACAGCACCCTGCTGCGCAACGCTGAATCGCTGTACCAAGGGTTTGGCCTCAAGCGCGTGTATTACTCAGCCTTCAGTCCGATCCCCGACAGCCCCGGCAGTGTGCCGTTGGCCGCCCCGCCGCTGCTACGCGAACACCGCCTGTACCAGGCCGACTTCCTGCTGCGCGGTTATGGCTACAAGGCCGGTGAGTTACTCGGTGAAGTGGGCAACCTGGCGCTGGACATCGACCCAAAGCTTGCCTGGGCGCTGGCCAACCGCGAAGTCTTCCCGCTGGATGTAAACCGCGCCGAGCCGGCGCTGCTGGCGCGCATCCCAGGCATTGGCCTGCGCAGCGTGCAGCGCCTGGTGGCATTGCGTCGCGAGCGGCGCATCCGTTACGACGACCTGATTCAACTGCGCTGCGTGCTGGACAAAGCCCGGCCCTTTATCGTCACCAGCGACTATCGCCCGGCGCAGGCAGAACTGCGCAGCGGCCTGTTGCGCGCAAGGCTGCGCGAGCCGCAGGCACCGGTGCAGATGGGGTTGTGGGGGTGATAGCACTCGACTGCGACGACTGCTTCGCCACCTGGCGCGACCAGGCCCGGCGCCTGCTCGGCCATGGCATCGACCCTGCCGAAGTCACCTGGGGCCAAGGGCCGATGGACGACCTGCTGGCCGTACCCGCGCCTTTGCCCGAAGGCGACGGGCCGTTTCGTGCCCGCATTCCGGCGGCATTGCTTGCGCAACTGGAACAGGCCAGCCGTTACCGTGGCGAGCAACGCTGGAACCTGTTGTATGAGGTGCTGTGGCGCGTCGCCCACGGTGACCGCACTGCCATGCTGGCGGGTGAGCGCCTGGGCAGCGAGCTGCATCGGCGTATCAAGCAGGTCAGCCGCGAAGCTCATCACTTGCATGCCTTCGTGCGTTTCGTGCCGCTGCCCGAGGCCTTGGCCGAAACGCTACAACTGGACCTGATCGCCTGGCATGAGCCGGCCCATGACATTCTCGACAGCGCCAGCGGCCATTTTGCCGAGCGCCTGGGCCGCCAGCGCTGGCTGATCGCAACGCCGCGTGATGGCATTCGCTACGACGGCAGGGCGCTGGATTACCAGCGCAACTGCCCGCCCCAGTGGCAAGACTGGGCGCGCAACGGCGAAGACCCAGGCGCCGAACTGTGGCTTACCTACTACCGCAATATCTTCAACCCGGCCCGGCTCAACCCCGACGCCCTGCGCCAGCACTTGCCTGGGCGCTTCTGGCGCAACTTGCCCGAAGGGCCGTTGATACCGCAACTGGTCGGCCAGGCCCGCCACGGCAAACAGCGTGACGGGCAAGCGCTGGAAGTCGGCATGCAGCGCGGCAAACAGGTGGCCAAGACAGCCGAGCAGATGGCTGCTGAATTGTCAGCCCAGCGCTTGGCGAAAACGCCTGCTGCTGGCTAGCGCCAGCACCAGCCCCACCACTGCAACGCTGCCGCCCACCAGGCCAATATCAGCCACGCCCAACTGGCTGCTGACAATACTGCCCAGCAACGCCCCGCCCCCAATGCCGATGTTGTAGATGCCCGAGAACAAGGCCATGGCCACATCGGTGGCATCGGAGGCCAGCTTCAGCGTCTTCGATTGCAGCGCCAGGCTGAAGCTTAGAATCGCGATACCCCACACCATGCTCAGGCCGGCGAACAGGTAGAAGTTGCCCGACAGCGGCAGCAGCAAAAGCAGGCATGCCGCCAGCGCGCCAATCGAGCCCACCAGAAAACCCTGTGGGAAACGCTCGCTGTAGCGGCTGAACAGCACCGAGCCCACTACCCCGGCACCGCCGAACAGCAATAGCAGCAATGTGGTGCGATCGCCGCCAATCTGCGCCACGTGCAGCGCGAACGGCTCGATGTAGCTGTAGGCGGTAAATTGCGCGGTGATCACCAGCGTTACCAACAAATAAGTAATCACCAGCGCCGGGCGTTTGAACAATACCGGCAGGCTGCGCAGCGAGCCTGAGTTCTGGCTGGGCAACAACGGTAGCGACTTCATCAGGCACAGCATGGTGGCCAGCGCCACCCCGGCAATGCACAGGAACGTCACCCGCCAGCCCAGCGCTTCGCCCACGACCCGACCCAACGGGATACCCAGGACCATCGCCAGGGTGGTGCCGGTGGCCAGCAGCCCCAGGGCCTTGGCCTGCTGGCCGGGCGGTGCCACCCGCACCGCGAGCGAGGCCGTGATGGCCCAGAACACGGCATGGGACAACGCGATACCGATGCGGCTTACCAGCAGCATGGCGAAACTCTGCGACACCCACGACAACAAGTGGCTGACGATGAACACCACGAACACGAACAGCAGCAGGCGCCGCCGCTCGATGTTGCGCGTGATCAGCATCATCGGCAACGAGGCCAGCGCCACCACCCAGGCGTAGATGGTCAGCATCAGGCCGACCTGGGCGGTGCTCATGTCGAAGCTGCGGCCGATATCGCTAAGCAGCGCGACCGGTACAAACTCAGTGGTATTGAAGATGAACGCCGCCAACGCCAGGGCGATGACGCTAAGCCAGCTGCCGCCACCGGCGGTGGGCGGCATTTGGGTTGGAATAGGACCATTCATGGGTAAAGGCTTTTCTCCACAGACAGGGCAACAGAACGCGCACCCCAGGCGATGATTCAGCCTGGTCGACGCACGGTTTATTGTTGGAAGGATGCCCGCATGGTACGCATCAAGCCTGGGCCTCACAACCGCGCGCGCAGACGGAGTAACATGCACGTTTGCATGGCAACACCCCCTGGTAACAACGCGGAACAAGGAGCGCGATCCGCCCATGGACAAGCAACACCCGCAGCAGCAGTGGCGCGAAGCCGTACTGGCCTACGCCGAAGCCATCAACCACTATGTCGAGCAAGGCCGCAGCCAAGGCTGGGATAACCTCAAAGAGCCCAGCCACGCCAACACCGAGCACTTGCTCCCAGCCTGGCGCGAGGCGCTCGAGGCGATCAACCAGCCGGGTACCAGCGCGGCGCAGCGCCAACAGTTCCGCGAGGCCTGGCCACCGGCGCACCAACCGCTGGTGCCCCTGCTGGACGAACACGGCCAAGGCATCAGCCAGGTGCTGATGCTCGATGACGGCAGCCTGCTGGCGCGGGTCGGCATGCCCTACGAAAGAGGTCAGGTGCTGCGCATCGATGGCGATGTGGTCACCCCCCTGATCGGCGTCGAGCACTTCGGCCGCTGCCCACAGCGTCGGTTCTATGCGCTGGCCAACGATGAGGGCATTCGTGTCACCGACGGCTGGGGCGGCAAGCTGGTAACGCGACTGCCTTGGCCAAATGGGCTCGAAGGTTTGCCGGCCGGTTACCCGTTCGAGCCGCTGGACATGCCGCCACGCCCCAGCGCGCTGATTCCCTTCCCCGATGGGCAACGGGTGTTGCTGGCCAGCAGCGATGGCATCTTCGTACTTGAAGCCCACGGCGCGACCCGGCTGCTGCCCAGGGGTGACGATATTCTCGAAGAGCTCAACAACGGCACCGACCCGGATGACGTCGGCCTTGGCCTGAGCATGGAGCATGTGGCGATGTCGCCGGATGGACGCCTGATTGCACTGGGCGAACAGTGCGGCCGGCATCTGGTGCTGGGTGAACAGTTGCAGCGCCTGGCGGTGATTGGCCCGGCCAGCGAGTACCCGCACTTCGCGCTGTTCAACCAGGCCGGCGACCAGGTGCTGTTGAATGCCTGCCATTTCTACCATGGCGCCAGCGTCGGCGTGCGGGTGGCTGACCTGCCAGGGCTGGATACCGACTACTACAGTGAAGATGCCCGAGCACCGCTGTTGCAGGACGGGGCGCGGCTGTATGCGGGGGTGGCGCGCCAGGACGAATACATCGTTGGCGATGCCCACGGTTACCTGCGCGCCTTCAGCGAGGACGGCACCGAGCACTGGCAGCATTACCTGGGGTCGACCATCAGCGCCATGGACATCAGCGCTGATGGCCGCACCCTGGTGGCCGCCAGTTACGCCGGGTTCATCTCGGTCATCGCGTTGGATCGCGGCCGGCCTGCATGGCAGATCGGCACCGGCAACCACACCGAGCTGCGGCGCTGGCTGTGCTGGAAAGGGTTCGAACAGCCACTGGCTTGGTAAGCCGTGAGGGTGGGGCAGCCTGTGATGGCCCTATCGCAGGCTGTCGCCAGCTCCTACAGGGATCTGCGCAAGACGCCAATATCGCAGCTGACGCGGTCTCTGTGGGAACTTCTGTGGTTATGTACAAGCACACATCTCTTTGTGGCGAGCGGGCTTGCCCCGCGTTGGGCTGCGCAGCAGCCCTAAAACCCAAGGAAAACCCTCAGGGCTGCTGCGCAGCCCAACGCGGGGCAAGCCCGTTCACCACAACTGTCTCTGTATGGCGCCAGCCTGCGATAGGGCCATCACAGGCGCACTCGGCCTCGCGATCAGGCCTGCAGGGTTGCCATGTCGATGACGAAGCGGTACTTCACATCACCGGCAATCATGCGTTCGTAGGCTTCGTTGATCTGGCGGATATCCAGCATCTCGATATCGCAGGTAATGCCGTGCTCGGCGCAGAATTCCAGTACTTCCTGGGTCTCGGCCACACCACCGATCAACGACCCGGCAAGCACCCGGCGCTGCATCACCAGGTTTGCGGCATGCACCGGCGGCTCGATCGGCTCGATCAGGCCAACCAGAATGTGCACGCCACCAAACGCCAGGGTTTGCAGGTACGGGTTCAGGTCGTGTTGCACCGGGATGGTATCGAGCAGGAAATCAAAACGCCCGGCCGCAGCGCGCATCTGTGCTTCGTCGCTGGACACGATCACATGGTCCGCACCTTGGCGGCGCGCCTCTTCGGCCTTGCTTGCCGAACGGGTGAACAGCGTCACCTCGGCGCCCAGCGCCTTGGCGAACTTGATGCCCATGTGGCCCAGGCCACCCATGCCAAGCACACCGACCTTGTGGCCAGGGCCTACACCATGGGCCTTGAGCGGCGAATAGGTGGTAATGCCGGCGCATAGAATAGGCGCGGCGCTGGCCAGGTCCAGGCCCTGCGGGATGCGCAGCACGAAGTGCTCGCTGACCACGATGCTGTTGGAGTAGCCGCCCATGGTGTTGCTGCCATCGACCCGGTCGGGGGTGGCATAGGTCATGGTCGGGCCTTCAAGGCAGTACTGCTCCTCATCCTGGCGGCAGGCTGCGCACTGGCGGCACGAGTCGACCATGCAGCCGACGCCAACCAGGTCGCCAACCTTGTAGCGGCTGACTTCGGCGCCCACAGCGGTAACCCGGCCAACGATCTCGTGGCCCGGCATCAGCGGGTACACCGCGATGCCCCACTCGTTGCGGGCCTGGTGGATGTCAGAGTGACATACGCCACAGTAGAGAATTTCGATGGCCACATCGTCGGCGCGCGGGCTGCGGCGCTCGAAGGTCATGGGAGCCAGAGGGCTGGTTGGGGTTTGCGCGGCATAACCGATGGCTGTGTACATGCAGGGCCTCCTAAAGTGAAACGGTTCAGGCGAACCATTTTGCGCACTCAAGCCGCCCTCGCCCACCGCCGATTCTCCGGTATGCATGCCTGATTCTCCGAACCAGCTAAAAGCTGCTGGCGCTGACCGGCTATTCTGCGAAGATCGCACTGTCCGATTCTCTGCCCCAGGTAGACCATGCACCTGACTCGCCACGTGGATGCCAACGCCACACTCTGCACCCTGATCCGCACCCTCGCCACCCGCCCCGGCTTCGTGCCCACGGCGCTGCCCGAAGTCCAGGTACTGACCTGGGACCATTACGTGGCCAGCAGCCCGCAGATCTACGAACCCAGCCTGATCATCCTCGCCCAGGGCAGCAAGTTGGCGCGCCTGGGCCCGCGCACCCTCGAGTACGGCGCCGGGCATTATCTGGTGCAGGCGTTGTCAGTGCCGTTCATGTGCGAAACCTTTGCCACCCGCGAGGCGCCGCTGCTGGGCGTCGCCGTGGCCATCGACCGCGCCATGCTGGGCGAACTGGTGCAACGCATGAACCTGGCGCCAGACCCAGCGGTGCAGGTGCAAACGCCGCAGTCGATGAGCTCGGCAGCGCTGGATGGCGCCATGCGCGCCAGCGTCGAGCGCCTGTTGCACTGCCTGCAAGACCCGCTCGATGCCAAGGTGCTGGGCGCTGCGCGGGTCCGCGAGGTGCTCTATACCGCCCTGCGCGGCCCGCAGGCCGGGGTGTTGCGCGCGCTGGTGGAACAGCAGGGGCACTTTGCCCGGATCGGCGCCGCCATGGCCTACCTACGCGCTCACTACGCCGAACCGCTGGGTGTGGACGAACTGGCCGGGCGTGCCAACATGAGCGTGTCGACCTTCCACGAACATTTCAAACGCGCCACCGACCTGGCCCCCATGCAGTACCTCAAGCGCCTGCGCTTGCTCAAGGCGCAGCAGATGCTGATCGGTGAAGGGCTGGGCGTGGCGCAGGTGGCGCACCGCGTGGGTTACCAGAGCACCTCGCAGTTCAGCCGCGAGTACAAGCGCGAGTTTCAACGTGGCCCGGGGGAAGAGCAGCCGTATCAGAGTTTGCCGGTCTAACTCAGCTTCTCCAAAGTGCGAGTTGCGGCGCGGTTTCAACGCCACTCAGCCATCCAACGCCCACTCGGCCAACGGCAAATAACTCCCCTTGCGCGACTCATACAAGGCAAAGCGCCGTGCATTGAGAAAGAACGCCGGCGCTTCTGCGGCCTCGGGCGGTTCGCCGCGATAGTCGCGCGACAAGGTCAGGTGCGGCCGGTACTCGCGACTGGCAACCGCAAACCCCAGCGGCAGCAGTGCCTGCTCTAGCGCATACACCAGTTGCAGCAAGGCCGGCGGGTTCTGCTGTGGCGCCAACACCAACGCGCCAGCGCGTGGCCATGCCTGCAGGCGGTCGAGCACCAGGCGCACGGGCGGCGGGCGGCGCTCCAGCCGCTCTATCGCCGCACAAATCGCCGGCACCTGCGCCGCGTCGATATCGCCCAGAAACAGCAAGGTCACATGGAAATTGTCAGCCGGCACGGGCTTGCCACTGCGCAAGGCCAGACCGCGGCGCCAATTGGCTAGGTCGCGGCGCTGGGCATCACTGATGGGCAGTGCAAAAAACAGCCGTTTGAAGGGGGCGCCGCTAGGACGTTGCTCCTGAGCCATCGGTTGCTCCTTTAGGGCGTGGGGGGGGGTGAAACGATTGCGCTATCTGTAGGCCATTAGCCCTAAGTCGCCCGGATTTATCTTAACAAGACCCAGCTCGAAGTTTATGCTGGCGGGCTAGAGCCATGGCGCATGGCCATTTTTTGACAAGTAAACGTCCATGAAAATTGCACTCGTACTGATCTTCGCCCTCTCCATCGCCTATGTTCACTTGCGCGGCCGGGTGCGGCACAAGCTGACCCGCCAGCTCGGTGACCATTCAAGCTTCCTCGCCCCGATCAACAGCTTCCTCTACCTGTTTTCCAAGCTGCCGGCCAAGCCTTACCTGCCGGTCGAGGCGTTTCCCGAGCTGCAGCCGCTCAAGGACAACTGGCAGGAAATCCGTGCAGAAGCCCAGCAACTGCTGCAGGCAGGCGAAATCAAGAAGTCCGAGAACTATGACGACGTTGGCTTCAACTCGTTCTTCAAGACCGGCTGGAAGCGCTTTTACCTGAAATGGTACGGCGAGAGCCACCCTTCGGCCACCACCCTGTGCCCACGCACCACAGAGCTGCTGCAGGGCATCGGCACGGTCAAGGCGGCGATGTTCGCCACCCTGCCGCCCGGCGCCAAACTGGTCCGCCATCGCGACCCTTACGCAGGCTCCTATCGGTACCACCTGGGCCTGGACACGCCGAATGACGACGGCTGTTACATCAATGTCGATGGCGAAAAATACGCCTGGCGCGATGGCGAAGCGGTGATGTTCGATGAAACCTACATCCACTACGCCGCCAACACCACCGAGCACAACCGCATCATCCTGTTCTGCGACATCGAACGCCCGCTCAAGTACCGCTGGGCCACGGCTTTCAACCGCTGGTTCAGCCGCAACGTCATGGCCGCTGCCGCCGCACCCAACGACGCCAATGACAAGACCGGCGGCATCAACCGCCTGTTCACGCGCATCTACAAGATCCGCGAGCGTGGCAAAGCGTTGAAGAAGCGCAACCGCACCCGTTACTACCTGGAAAAATGGGCAGTGGTCGCAGCCCTGGTGCTGGTGTTCATTTACATCTGAGCCTGCCCACAAGCTTGCGATGGGCCGCAGTGCGGCCCAGACTGCACGGCCCCGCCCGCACAGGTAGCCCCATGATCCATATACGCCCAATGACCGCGGACGACTTTCCGCGTTTCTGGCCCACCTTTGAGGCCATCGTCCAAGCCCGCCAGACCTACGCTTTCGACCCCACCCTGAACCAGGAGCAAGCCCGCCAGCTGTGGCTGGATGCGCCTCTGCATACCTGGGTGGCGGAAGATGACGGTGAATTGCTGGGTTCGTACTACCTGAAGGCCAACGCTGCCGGCCCCGGCAGCCATGTCGGCAACTGCGGCTACATGGTGTGCGAGAACGCGCGTGGGCGCGGTGTGGCCCGCATCATGTGCGAACACTCGCAGAAGCTGGCGCGCCAGGAAGGGTTTCTGGCGTTGCAGTTCAACTCGGTGGTGGCCAGCAATGAGGTGGCCGTGGCGCTGTGGCACAAGCTTGGCTTCGAAACGGTCGGGCGCCTGCCCAAAGCCTACCGGCATGCCCAGCTAGGGCTGGTGGACTGCCTGGTGATGTACAAGTGGCTGGCCGACGAGCCGGTGGTGGAAAAGCCTGCGCTGCTGATCGGGCGCAAGAACATTGAAGCGCGGGTGTCGCGCCGCCGCGGGCGCTAGGGCTGCGATAACACGCGGGCCTGCTGCAGTGAACAGCAGGCCCGCGTGCAATGGCCTTAGAACGCCAGGCCGACTTTGACGCCGAACTCGTCGCGCTTGAGGGTGGTGTTGTCCAGCACCGGCGAATCACCGTCAGCCTTGTATTCGGTGCGGGTGTAATACACGCCCGCCTGCACCGGCATGCCGCCCTGGCGGTTCATCAGCAGGCTGACTTCAGCGTACGGGTTGGTGCGGTCCTTGGTATCGACGCTGTCGCTGCCGAAGTCATCCACTTTCAAACGTGCCCGACCGTCGATGCTGCGGCGCGCGCCCACTTCGACACGCAGGGTCGAGGTGTCAAACTGGTGGTTGTAGCCCAGCGCGGCCTTGGCAAACGGCGATTTGTAGGTCAGGCGTGTATCCAGGTCGTTGATCTCGGGCTCGAAGCGCGTCCAGCTATAGCCACCGCCCACCACCACATCGACAGCGTTGCGCGCATCCAGCGCAGCACGCCAGCCGAGGTCCAGGTCAACCTGGGCTTCTTTGAGCTTGTTGTCGTTTTTCTTGCCGAACTTGGCTTCGCCGCCCAATTGGTAGATCAACCCCGATTCGGCAGTCATCTTGTTGCCGAAGTTGGCGAACACACCGCCCTGGCCCATGTGGGATTTGTCGGACTCGCTACCACCTTCGAACTTGAACGTGTCGTACGAGCCGAGCAGGCCGAAGGTGAACAGCGGGTCGGTTGGGGCGGCGCTGGCGGCCAGTGGGGCGCCGAGCAGCGCGAGCAGGCAGGCGTGACGCAGCGGGTTGCGGGTAAGCATTGGCGACGGTCTCCATGACGGTAAAGGTTTGACGAACGAGCGCTTCGAGACCACACAACTTGAAAAAGTTCGGAAAAAATTCAGCAAAAGCCGATAAATCATTGCTGTGTCACATATTTGTGTCTGGCGTACTGGCGTCGGGCCTCTTTACACATTGCCCATCGCTGCGAACCCGTGGCATAGATAGCTGCCCACCCCGCCTGCACCTTGTCTTTCAGGAGCCCGCCCCATGAGTAATTCCCCCTACGTCCCGCCCAAGGTCTGGCGTAACGAAGCAACCGCCGGTGGCCAGTTCGCCAGCATCAACCGCCCCGTTGCCGGCCCCACCCATGAAAAACCGTTGCCGGTCGGCAAGCAGCCGCTGCAGCTGTACTCGCTGGCAACACCCAACGGGGTGAAAGTCACCATCCTGCTTGAGGAGCTGCTCGCCCTTGGCCATAGCGGCGCAGAATACGACGCCTGGCTGATCCGCATTGGTGATGGCGATCAGTTCGGCAGCGGCTTTGTCGGGGTCAACCCGAACTCGAAGATCCCTGCCCTGCTCGACAGCAGCGTGCAGCCGGCGGTCCGGGTGTTCGAGTCGGGCTCGATCCTGCTGTACCTGGCCGAAAAGTTCGGCGAGCTGCTGCCCACCGACCTTGCCGCACGCACCGAAACCCTCAACTGGCTGTTCTGGCAGATGGGCGCGGCGCCCTACCTGGGGGGTGGTTTTGGCCACTTCTATGTGTACGCGCCCGAGAAGATCGAATACGCCATCAACCGCTTCAGCATGGAAGCCAAGCGTCAGCTCCATGTGCTTGAACGGCGCCTTGTAGAAAGCCCGTACCTGGGCGGCGAGCACTACAGCATTGCCGATATCGCCGTGTGGTCGTGGTACGGCCAGTTGGTGCTCGGCAACCTGTATGGCGCCGCTGAATTCCTGGCAGTACACGAGTACCCCAACGTGCAGCGCTGGGCCGAAACCATCGCCCAGCGCCCGGCAGTGCAACGCGGCACGCGGGTCAACCGCACCTGGGGCGATGAGCAGACCCAGGTGCCGGAACGCCATTCGGCGGCCGACCTGGGCTAACCCGGCAAGCGGCCAGCGGCGCGGCTAACGCAGCGCGCCGCAGCCCAGCAATGCCGCGCTGCAACGAAGCATTTCCCCCCTGCATGCCTGCGTTCGACAGGGCCTTCTTGCTACACTCGCCGCCATGATTTTCCACCTGCACAACTGTGGTGACAGCATGATCGAGGTAACCGAGGTTTCCATCGCCGAACTGCGCGAGGCGCTGCAGAGCGGGCGCACGACAGCCGTTGAACTGGTCAAGGCCTACCAGGCGCGCATCGACGCCTATGACGGCAAAAACACACCGACCGCACTCAACGCCGTGGTGGTGCGCAACCCACAGGCGCTCGAAGAGGCCCAGGCCTCAGACGCCCGTCGCGCCCTGGGCAAGACCCTCGGGCCGCTGGACGGCATCCCCTACACCGCCAAGGACAGCTACCTGGTCAAGGGCCTGACTGCGGCATCCGGCAGCCCGGCATTCAAAAACCTGGTGGCCCAGCGCGACGCCTTCACGGTCGAGCGCCTGCGCGCTGGCGGCGCCATTTGCCTGGGCAAGACCAACATGCCGCCGATGGCCAACGGCGGCATGCAACGCGGCGTCTATGGCCGCGCCGAAAGCCCGTACAACGCCGCCTACCTGACCGCACCGTTCGCCTCCGGCTCCTCTAATGGCGCCGGCACCGCGACCGCCGCAAGCTTCAGTGCCTTTGGCCTGGCTGAAGAAACCTGGTCCAGCGGCCGCGGCCCTGCCTCGAACAACGGCCTGTGCGCCTATACCCCGTCGCGTGGCGTAATCTCGGTGCGCGGCAACTGGCCACTGACGCCGACCATGGATGTGGTGGTGCCGTTCGCCCGCACCATGGCCGACCTGTTGGAAATCCTCGACGTGGTGGTGGCCGACGACGCCGACAACCGCGGCGATTTGTGGCGCTTGCAGCCATGGGTGCCGATCCCGTCGGCATCCAGCGTGCGCCCTGCGTCCTACCCGGAGCTTGCGGCGGGCACCGAGCCGCTCAAGGGCAAGCGCTTTGCGGTACCGCGCATGTACATCAACGCCGACCCCGAAGCTGGCACCGCCGAAAAACCCGGCATCGGCGGCCCGACCGGCCAGCGCATCCACACCCGCGCCAGCGTTATCGACCTATGGCAGCAGGCGCGCCAGGCGCTGGAAGCAGCAGGCGCCGAGGTGGTCGAAACCGACTTCCCGCTGGTGTCCAACTGCGAGGGCGACCGCCCGGGCGCCCCTACCGTGTACAACCGTGGCATGGTCAGCAAAGCCTTCCTGCATGACGAACTGTGGGAATTGTCCGGCTGGGCCTTCGATGACTTTCTGCGCGCCAACAACGACCCGGCCCTGAACCGCCTGGCGGACGTCGACGGCCCGCAGATCTTCCCCCACGACCCAGGCACTTTGCCCAACCGTGAAGACGACCTGGCCGCCGGCATGGACGAGTACGTCAACATGGCCAAGCGCGGCCTGAAGCGCTGGGACCAGATTGAAACCCTGGCCGACGGCCTGCGGGGCCTTGAGGCTACGCGCCAGCTCGACCTCGAAGCCTGGATGGACGCCCACGGCTTGGATGCGGTGCTATTCCCAACCGTGGCCGACGTCGGCCCCGCCGACGCCGATGTGAACCCCGCCTCGGCCGATATCGCCTGGAGCAACGGGGTGTGGGTGGCCAACGGTAACCTGGCGATCCGCCACCTGGGCGTACCGACCGTCACCGTGCCAATGGGCGTCATGGCCGATATTGGCATGCCGGTTGGCCTGACCTTCGCTGGCCGCGCCTATAGCGACAACAATCTGTTGAAATTTGCCGCTGGCTTCGAGGCCACCGGCTCGCGGCGCATGATCCCACCGCGCACGCCCAAGCTGGCATAAACCGGCGTCGGCTGGCCCAGTTGGAATAATCAACAAATGGTGGAATAATCACCAAAATGTTGAACTGGGCTAGCCCGCATGTCCCCCGCCGAACAACGCCACCTCACCTTCACTGTGCTCAAGGCCAGCCTTCAGGCCTTGGGCAGTGTTGCGCCGCGCAACGTCGAAATTCTTCTACACGACCTCGACAACCCCGAACATTCGGTGGTGGCAATTGCCAATGGCCATCTTTCCGGCCGCCAGGTCGGCAGCCCGATCCTCGCGGCCCCGGAGCAGGACCAAGGCTTCAAGGCCTTGATGCAGGCGGGCCACGGCGAGCCCGGTGACGGCCCGGTGGTGTTGCCCGACTACCCCACCACCGTCAAAGGCCGCAGCCTGCGTAGCGCCACGGCGATTTTCCGCGATAGCAGCGGCCACCCGTTCGCCAGCCTGTGCATCAACACCGACATCACCGGGCTCGAGGCTGCCAAGGCGTTCCTGCAGCACTTCGAGCCACTCGGCGCTGCACCTGCGGCAGCGGCCAACGAGCCGGCTGACATGGCTGAGCTGATGGCCGAGATCATCCAGGCCTCGCTGCACAGCAGCGGCCAGGGGCGCATGAACAAGCAGGCCAAGGTCGAGGCCGTGCGGGTGATGCAGGACCGCGGCCTGTTCATCGTCAAAGGCGGCGTCGAGAAAGCCGCCGAGGCGCTCGGGGTGACGCGCTACACCATCTACAACTACCTGGAACAGCTGCGCGGCGAATGTGCGCCGGCAGATCATACATAAGGATTGAAGCCTTCATGCCCTTGCACATCCAAACGCCATTGATCGAATCCCGCCCGCTGTCGTTGACTGCAGGTAGCGCCGTCTGGCTGAAGCTCGAAGCCCTGCAACCGTGCGGCTCGTTCAAGTTGCGCGGGGTCGGCCACGCCTGCGAAGTGCACCACGCCAGTGGTGCGCGTCACCTGGTGTCGTCTTCAGGTGGCAATGCCGGGCTGGCGGTGGCCTACGCCGGGCGCCAACTGGGCATGGCTGTCACGGTGGTGGTGCCGGAAACCACCAGCGAACGGGCACGCGAACTGCTGCGCCTGGAAGAAGCCAAGCTGGTGGTGCACGGCAGCTCATGGCAAGAGGCCAACGCTCACGCGCAAACGCTGCTGGGCCCGGGCGATGCGTTCATTCATCCATTCGACGACCCACTGCTGTGGGCCGGGCATGCCAGCATGGTCGATGAAGTGGCAGCCGCTGGCCTCAAGCCCGACGCAGTGGTGCTGTCGGTGGGCGGCGGCGGGTTGCTCAGCGGCGTCGTGCAGGGTTTGCAGCGTAATGGCTGGCACGATGTGCCTGTGCTTGCGGTGGAGACTGAAGGCGCCGCCTCGCTGCATGCCGCGATGGCTGCCGGGCACACGGTGGAACTGCCGTGTCTAAGCTCTGTGGCTACCTCGCTGGGCGCCAAGCGGGTCGCCGAACAGGCGCTGGCGTGCACCCGCGAACACCCGGTTCACAGCCACCTGGTCAGTGACCGTGAGGCGCTGCTGGCCTGTGAGCGGCTGCTGCATGACCACCGCTTGCTGGTGGAGCCTGCATGCGGCGCGGCCTTGGCCTTGCTGGAGCGGCCTGAGGTGCTGGCCGGGTATCGGCGGGTGCTGGTGATTGTTTGCGGGGGGGCTACGGCGACACTTGGGCAGATCCGTAGCTGGTTGGGGTAATCATGAGGCTTTGCTCATGCACAAGCCTGTGAAGGCCTCATCGCAGGCTGGCGCCAACTTGTAGGGTAGAACTTGAAGGGAGGAGGAGGCAGGAAGCCAGCTTCTGACTGTTCACAGGGGCTAGAAGATGATCGGCGAAACCCTTTCCGCGCCCCTCAAGCCAGTGAACTCAAGGCGCTCCAAGCGCCATCCACCCCCATTCGAATACCGATTGTGAAAATTTTGTAAATTTTCCACTCGACTGGACTGTTCCGGCCGGTCCTTTCCTGACAAACTTATTGCCAATCGTTCTCATACGCACTAGCAATAAGGATACGTCCGGCATGTCCCGCCCCACTTCCCGCCGTTGCACGCCCGCACGCAGCCTGCTGGCCATGGCAATCTGCATGGCAACCATCACCTCGGTAATGGCCGACGAACCCGCCAACGGCAACGCACCAGGCGTGCTCGAACTCGGCGCCACCGCGATCAACGACAGCAGCCTGGGCAGCACCACCGAAGGGTCGCAGTCGTACACCACCGGCAATATGTCCACCGCCACCAAGCTGCCACTGAGCATGCGCGAGACTCCGCAGGCGGTCACCGTCATCACGCGCCAGCGCATGGATGACCAGAACATGAGGAGCATCAACGACGTGGCCAAGTACACGCCGGGATTGTTCCTCAACCAGTCCAGCGGCCCCGGCCGGCAGACCTACACCGCCCGTGGCTTTGACGTCGACAACATCATGTACGACGGCATTCCCAGCTCGTACTCCGGCTGGGAAGTCGGCGCGCAGCCCAACCTTGCAATGTTCGACCGCGTCGAAGTCGTGCGTGGCTCGACGGGCCTTGTTACCGGCGCTGGCACCCCTTCGGCGGCCATCAACCTGGTGCGCAAGCGCCCGTTGGCAGAACAGAAAGTCACCCTCACCGGCGCCGCCGGCAGCTGGGACAACTACCGTGGCGAGCTGGATGCCTCCAGCCCACTCAACGACGAGGGCACCCTGCGTGGCCGCGTGGTGCTCTCGTACAACCCGAGCAACAGCTTCCGTGACGGGCAGAAAGAGGACCACGGGCTGTTCTACGCCGTGACCGAAGCCGACCTGAGCGACGACACCACCCTGACCCTTGGCTTCTCCCATCAGAAGGACAAGACCAATTCCTTCTGGGGTTCCATACCGGTCGGCCTGGACGGCCATCACCAGGACCTGCCGCGTTCGTACAACCCGGCCACCGACTGGGAAAAGAAAGACCAGGAGATCAACACCCTGTTCGCCGAGCTGCGCCATCAGCTGGTCAATGACTGGAAGCTGCAGGTCAACACCACCTACAGCCAGCAGAACGCGCTGTTCCGCGGCTCGTACCAGTCACGCTGGTACAACCCCGTGCCGCTGGGGCGCACCACGTACCAGTCGGGCTACGATGAAACCCAATTGGGCCTGGACGCGTTCGCCAGCGGCCCATTCCAGGCCTTCGGCCGCACCCATGAATTGGTACTTGGCAGCAGCAAGCGCGTCTACGACGTGAATTTGCACGACTACGACAATTACCTGGACAACTACCCACTCAACGGCGCCAAGCCCAACTTCAAGCACATTGGCAACAGCCGCTCCGTCATCGACCAGGAAGGCGTCTACGCCACCACCCGGTTGAGCCTGGCCGACCCGCTGAAGCTGATCCTCGGCGGCCGTGTGGACTGGTACGACTACGACCAGCATGACGGCGACGGCCGTGCCGACTACAAGGTAACCCGCAATATCACCCGCTACGGCGGCCTGATCTACGAGCTGGACGACCACCACTCGGTGTACATGAGCTACACCGACATCTTTACCCCGCAAAGCGGCAGGGACGGAGGCGGCTCGCCGATCGTGCCGATCGTGGGCAAGAACTACGAGGTGGGCATCAAGGGCGAGTACTTCGACGGCGCGCTGAATGCCAGCCTGGCGGTGTTCCGCATCGACCAGGAAAATCGCCAGGTGGCGGTCACCATCCCGAATTGCCCGCAGCAAACCTGCTATCGCGCCTCGGGTGAAGTCAGAAGCCAAGGTATCGACGCCGAACTGCAAGGCGCACTGACCGAGAACTGGCAACTGGGCGCGGGCTACACCTATGCTCGCGTGCACACCATCAAGGACAGCGAAAACCCAGATTCGGTGAACAAACCGCTGAAATCCGACACCCCGGAGCACCAGTTCAAGCTGTTCACCACCTACCGCTTCCAGGGCCCGCTGGAGAAGCTGCGCGTGGGTGGCGGAATGACCTGGCAAAGCCGCATGTACAACGATTTCGCGGTCAACGATGGCAGCACCTACCGCCTCAAACAGGGCGCGTATGCGGTCACCGACCTGATGGCCGGCTATCAGGTCAGCCAGCACCTGGACCTGCAGCTCAACGCCAACAATATCTTCGACAGGAAGTACTACTCGGCTATCTCCAAGTCGATCGTCTACGGCGGTGACGTTTTTGGCGACCCACGCAACTTCATGCTGACCGCCAAATACACCTTCTGAGGCCTGCCAGGCGCATGGACGCGCCTGCCCTCAAGTCCGAAGCGCACGCGCCGATACAGGCCCAAGCCCTGATGGGCGCCTCCGTTTCCGACATTTCAAGGATGAACCATGTTGCGCCGCACCCTGCCCGCCATCCTGACGCTGCTGCTGGCCCTGCTGGCCGTTGGCTGCAGCACCACCAACCCTCAAGCTGAAGCTACCCCCGCGCTAGGCCCACGCCTGCCGCTCAGCGAAGCCCGCCAGGCCTGGATCGCACGCATTCTGGCCCAGGACCCGCTGTACACCCAGACCAGCCAGCCAGCACCGCGCCAAAGCAACGCGCAGATCGTCGCCAAGCACCGTGCCGAGCGCAGCCTCGACTTGCCGGATGCCTACTGGGCGACGTGGAAGGACAACCTCGATGCGTTCAACGCCGATGCCGCGCAGCACAAAGAGGCCCAGCGCCAGCGCTATATCAGCACCTTCATCGACCAGCTCAACCGCGCTGACGACCTGACCCTGGAGCGGCTCGCCGAAGCCCCCGGCGACCTCGACCCGGCCAGCAGCCGCGCCTGGAAGAACCGCCTGATCGAGCGCTACTCGCGCTACATCATCGACTCCGAACTGGACCGCCCGATCATCGACGCACACCTGCAACGCATGGCGCTGATGGACCGCCAGTACGGTGTTTGCGCAAAAGACCCGGACTGCTGGGACAGAGCGCCGCAGCCGTAGGGTTTGACGCGCGCCAGCGTAACGTTCAAGGTCGACCCTTCGTGCTGGACACCAGCCCCCCTGACACGGAGAGCGACATGCATTTCGACCTGATCCAGAGCCTGAGCCTGGCCGGCAAGCGCGATGTGCCCAATGACGACCGCATCGGCTGTGGCGAACGCCATGCCTGGGTGATTGACGGCGCCACCGACCTGGGCGAGCCCGGCCTGCTCGGCGCACGCGGCGGCGCTGCCTGGCTGGCCAGCGCTGCACAACGCGCCTTCAGCGGCGCATCCGGGCCTTTGCCGAGTATGTGCGACAGCGTGTTCGAGCGCCTGGCCGAGGACTTTGTCCGCGACCGTCAGCGCGAGCCACTGGCGGCCTGGGAACTTCCGCGTGCAGCCTTTGCCGCCGTGGCGCTGGAAGACCAGCAGTTGGTCTGCGCGCACTTGGCCGACTGCGTGGTACTGCACCGCAGCGCCAGCGGTATCGCCTTCCTCACCCCGGAGCCAGACCGCCAGGCAGAGCGTGCCGAAGCTGCGGCACTGGGCCCCGGCACCGGCGCCTATGGGGTACGCACACCCGCCGTACTGGCCGACCGCCGCGCAGCCCGCGAGCGGCCTCGGGCGGTCCTTGGGGTTGACCCACAGTTGGCACGTTCAGGCACGCTCTATAGCCGCGTGGCGGTTGCGCGAGGCGATGATGTGCTGCTGATGAGCGACGGTTTTGCGGCGCTGTTCGACACCTACCAGGCCTTTGACCCGGCGGGTTTCGTCGAGCGCTTGCTGGCCCACGGCCTGGATGATCTGGCCCGCACCCTGCGCGACATCGAACAGCAAGACGCAGCCTGTTTGCGCTACCCACGGTTCAAGATGAGTGATGACGCTTCGGCGATATGGTTGCGGGTGGGTTAGCGCGACAGGCGCACAGCCTGGCGTTGCCCCAGGCTGCGATAACCCAGGCCGAGCACAGCCAGTGCCAGCACTACCAGTAGCGCTACCAATTCACGGCTGTAGCGCGCAGCCCACGCCGGCAAGCCCACCACCTCGCGATAGACCTGGATATCCGCATTGCCGTTTGCATCGTGAATACCGATGCCGCCCTGGCGGATTTGTGAGTAGTCCGCGTCGAAGTACACCCACACCCGCGCAGTGCCTGCCGCGGCAATGGCTGGAATCTCGACGCTGTTGACTGGCGCCTGGATCAGCGTGTCATTGCCGGCATCGTCGCGCACCTGTACCAAGCCTTTGGCCGGCAGGCGGATCTGCACGGCTGTCACTGGCGCCTGGCGAGGGTTGACCAGCTCGATCAATAGCCCTGTGCGGTGATCCACAAGCCCGGCTTCGAACGGCCTGGCGAACAGTTGCAGGTAAGGCGCCTGGGCCAGCTCGACCAGTTTTTCGAGCTGGCCGTGGTCAAGGGCAGCGCCGCCGATATCGCCGATACGGGCCTGCAAACGCTCGTACTTCAGCAAGTCGTTGGCCTGGCTGATGCGCTCGTTGAACTGCCCAGGGTAAGTCAGATGGGTGTAGGTGAGGCGCGCTTGCAGGCGGTCGTCCTTGCTCGACAGCCCGTAGACCACGCCAGCGCTGGCCGCGACGACCAACAAAGCAACGAGGGCTTTCCCGACTTTTTCCCAGCTCACCTTGGGGTTCCTTGTTTGTCTGGCGGTGATTGAAACGTAATGGCTGGCAAAGGGTGCCAAGAACGGCAGGCGGGGGCAAGCTTTCCCCGCTCTGCCATGGATGCTGATGCCGGGGTGGATCAGGAGAAGATGGTGTGGTGCTCGGCCGCGAAATCCCCTGCTGCGAGGATCGGTTGCAGGTACACCTGATAGTCGTCCCAGGTTTCGAACAGCGCCGTATGGGGGATGAAGTCCTCGCCGTCTGCGGTGATGTTGAGCAGGATCACCCCCTCACCTTTGCGCACGATCTCCCGCGCGGTGGCTGCAAACGGGGCGTGGGTGATGAGATAGCCCAGCGCCACCAGGCCGAGCACAGAGCCCTTCTGCGCGGCGCTGGCGCGTAGCAGGGGTTCTTCGGGGGCGTCGGACAGCAGCAGCGTCAGGGTGTGCAGATGGCGGGCCGCATCCTCGACCGAGGCGGCGATCTTGCTGCCATGCTGCAGGGCTTCTTCGGCACGCGGGCGGGCGATGATGTTCTCGTGGGCAAAATGGTCGTAGGACGTGAGCAGTATCGTGCCGAGCGTCGAAGGGTTCCGTGGGAAATGACGGGCCTGTTCCATGTGCACACTCCTCGGGTAGGGATAACTCATCAGAGCACGGCGGGGGCGAAACGCCAAGGGTTGATCGCGGTGGCGGACGGGGTCCCCAGGGTGGCGGCCCCGGCGGCCCTTGTCGCGGGCTGTTGCCAGCTTCCACAGGAATCTGCGTCAAACCTCAATATCGCGGCTGTACAAGGGCTCTTTGGGAGATTCCATGGTTTTGTACAAGCCTCCTCTCGCCTGACATATCTCTTTGTGGCGAGCGGGCTTGTCCCGCGTTGGGCTGCGTAGCAGCCCTGAGGATTACCCTTGGGTTTTCAGGACTGCTGCGCAGCCCAACGCGGGACAAGCCCGCTCGCCACA
>NZ_JABWRG010000080.1:0-23131 GCF_014268825.1 Pseudomonas sp. SWRI51
CTGCGCAGCAGCCCCTTGGGTTTTCAGGGCTGCTGCGCAGCCCAACGCGGGACAAGCCCGCTCGCCACAACTATCTATCGTTTCCCACAGGACCGGGTACAACCAGCAATGTTGCGGTTGAGCACGGTCCCTGTGTGCGGGCTTGTCCCGCGATGGCGTCATCATCGGCAACAAATCAACAACAGGCCGCCGTTGCCCCAAGGTTGAAATCCTTCCCCCCACCCCCATATGTCTCTGCAACAGGCATTTTCGCCCCGCTGCGTGGAGACTCTCCCCTTGACTACCATCGTTTCTGTCCGCCGTAACGGCAAAGTCGTCATGGGCGGCGACGGCCAGGTTTCCCTCGGCAACACCGTAATGAAAGGCAACGCCAAAAAGGTCCGCCGCCTGTACAACGGCCAGGTCATCGCAGGCTTTGCCGGCGCCACCGCCGATGCCTTCACCCTGTTCGAGCGTTTTGAGTCGCAACTGCAGAAACACTCCGGCCACTTGGTGCGCGCAGCCGTGGAGCTGGCCAAGGAATGGCGTACCGACCGTTCGCTGAGCCGCCTTGAAGCCATGCTGGCCGTGGCCAACAAAGACGCCTCCCTGATCATCACCGGCAACGGCGATGTGGTCGAACCCGAAGACGGCCTGATCGCCATGGGTTCCGGCGGCGGCTACGCCCAGGCTGCCGCACGCGCATTGCTGAACAAGACCGACCTGTCGGCCCGCGAAATCACCGAAGCTGCCCTGAACATCGCCGGCGACATCTGCGTGTTCACCAACCACAACCTGACCATCGAGGAGCAGGACCTGGCCGAGTGATCAGTTGTTCTGGCGCCCCGTCACGCTGGCGGGGCCTTCCCACGCTGACCCATTCTGCCCGAGGACCGTATTGATCATGTCCATGACCCCACGCGAGATCGTCCACGAACTCAACCGCCACATCATCGGCCAGGACGACGCCAAGCGCGCCGTGGCCATCGCGCTGCGCAACCGCTGGCGGCGCATGCAGCTGCCGGCTGAGCTGCGCCAGGAAGTGACCCCGAAGAACATCCTGATGATCGGCCCGACCGGCGTCGGCAAGACCGAAATCGCCCGCCGCCTGGCAAAACTGGCCAATGCGCCGTTCATCAAGGTCGAAGCGACCAAGTTCACCGAAGTGGGCTATGTG
Organism: Pseudomonas sp. SWRI51; assembly: GCF_014268825.1. Classification (NCBI taxonomy): domain Bacteria; kingdom Pseudomonadati; phylum Pseudomonadota; class Gammaproteobacteria; order Pseudomonadales; family Pseudomonadaceae; genus Pseudomonas; species Pseudomonas sp. SWRI51. Next base: position 1,157 of record NZ_JABWRG010000080.1, read on the forward strand.
GGCCGTGATGTCGAATCGATCATCCGCGACCTGGCCGATGCCGCGCTGAAAATGCTCCGCGAGCAGGAAATCGTCCGCGTGCGCCACCGCGCAGAAGACGCCGCCGAAGACCGTATCCTCGACGTGCTGCTGCCGCCCGCCCGCGTCAGCAGCTTCGCCGAAGAAGCACAGCAGACCAGCAGCGACTCCAACACCCGCCAGCTGTTCCGCAAGCGCCTGCGTGAAGGCCAGCTCGACGACAAGGAAATCGAAATCGAAGTCGCCGATTCGGTCGGCGTCGATATCGCCGCCCCGCCCGGCATGGAAGAAATGACCAACCAGCTGCAAAGCCTGTTTGCCAACATGGGCAAAGGCAAGCGCAAGTCGCGCAAGCTGAAGGTCAAGGAAGCGCTGAAGATGGTCCGCGAAGAAGAAGCGGGCCGCCTGGTCAACGAAGACGAGCTCAAGGCCAAGGCCTTGGAAGCGGTCGAGCAGCACGGCATCGTGTTCATCGACGAAATCGACAAAGTGGCCAAGCGCGGCAACGTCGGCGGCGCCGATGTGTCGCGTGAGGGTGTGCAGCGCGACCTGCTGCCGCTGATCGAGGGCTGCACGGTCAACACCAAGCTGGGCATGGTCAAGACCGACCACATCCTGTTCATCGCCTCCGGCGCGTTCCACCTGAGCAAGCCGAGCGACCTGGTGCCAGAGCTGCAAGGCCGCCTGCCGATCCGCGTCGAACTCAAGGCGCTGACCCCGGAAGACTTCGAGCGCATCCTCAAGGAGCCGCACGCCTCGCTGACCGAGCAGTACCGCGAGCTGCTGAAAACCGAAGGCCTGCACATCGAGTTTGCCGACGAGGGCATCAAGCGCCTGGCCGAGATCGCCTTCCAGGTTAACGAAAAGACCGAAAACATCGGCGCCCGCCGCCTGCACACCCTGCTCGAGCGGCTGCTCGAAGAGGTGTCGTTCAGTGCCGGCGACTTGGCCAGCGCACACGAGGGCACGCCGATCAACATCGACGCCGCCTATGTGAACAGCCACCTGGGTGAACTGGCGCAGAACGAAGACCTGTCGCGGTACATTCTGTAATAGCGCAGGGACCGCTTTGCGGTCCATCGCGACACAAGGCCGCTCCTGCAGAAGATTGCACCCTGTAGGAGCGGCCTTGGGTCGCGATGGGCTGCGCAGCAGCCCCCTTGCACATTGGCCCCAATCACTCGAAGCTTGCGCTACCAGCTCATGAGAGATTACCCGCCATGGCCCGCCTGCCCACCGCAATCAACCTGCACAAAGCCTCGAAAACCCTCACCCTCACCTACGCCCCCGGCGAGGTCTACACCCTGCCTGCCGAATTTCTGCGGGTGCACTCCCCCTCCGCCGAGGTGCAGGGCCACGGCAGCCCCATCCTGCAATTTGGCAAGATCAACGTAGGCCTTTCAGGGCTGGAGCCTGCCGGCCAATACGCACTGAAACTGATCTTCGACGACGGCCATGACTCAGGCTTGTTCACCTGGGAATACCTCGAGCAGCTGTGCCTGCGCCAGCAACAACTGTGGGCCGAGTACCTGGACGAACTGCACCAGGCCGGCAAGTCCCGCGACCCCGCCGAATCCGTGGTCAAACTGATGCTCTAGCGCAAGGCTCCTGCGAGTTAGAGCGCATTTTCTAATCTCATCTGCTTGAATGCCTGACGGGCAGCACAAAGACGTGCTGTCTTGCGCATTACATGAAAGTCGGGTAACCAATGGAGCTGGCAAGTTCCCTGCATCGCTTTACAGCCAGGCAGGGCCAGGCCGGTATGCCGTAGAGGTCGCGAGCGAAAGCAGGCTGTCTTCATACGCAGAAAACCCCGCTGCTCATCACCACCGCGCATCCGGTCGCAGCACCGCTGTTCCTTATCACTGGTCACCCGAGTAGCAGTACCGGGCTGTCACAGCACGCCGGTACTCGTCTCAGGACAACGGAGCGTCGTAGATGAGTAACAAGAACAACGATGAGTTGCAGCGGCAGGCCTCGGAAAACACCCTGGGGCTGAACCCGGTCATCGGCATTCGCCGCAAGGACCTGCTCACCTCGGCGCGCACCGTGTTGCGCCAGGCCGTGCGCCAGCCGTTGCACAGCGCCAAGCATGTCGCGCATTTCGGCCTTGAACTGAAAAACGTCCTGCTGGGCAAGTCGAGCCTGCAGCCGGAGAGCGACGACCGCCGCTTCAACGACCCGGCCTGGAGCCAGAACCCGCTGTACCGGCGCTACCTGCAAACTTATCTGGCCTGGCGCAAGGAACTCAACGACTGGGTCGCCAGCAGCGACCTGTCGCCCCAGGACATCAGCCGGGGCCAGTTCGTCATCAACCTGATGACCGAAGCCATGGCGCCGACCAACACGCTGTCCAACCCGGCGGCGATCAAGCGCTTCTTCGAAACCGGCGGCAAGAGCCTGCTCGACGGGCTGTCCAACCTGGCCAAGGACATGGTGCACAACGGCGGCATGCCCAGCCAGGTGAACATGGAAGCCTTCGAGGTGGGCAAGAACCTTGGCACCAGCGAAGGCGCGGTGGTGTTTCGCAACGATGTGCTGGAGCTGATCCAGTACAAGCCCATCACCGAGCAGGTGCACAGCCGGCCGCTGCTGGTGGTGCCGCCGCAGATCAACAAGTTCTATGTGTTCGACCTCAGCCCGGAAAAGAGCCTGGCGCGCTTCTGCCTGCGCTCGCAGCAGCAGACCTTCATCATCAGTTGGCGCAACCCGACCAAGGCCCAGCGCGAATGGGGCCTGTCGACCTACATCGATGCGCTCAAGGAGGCGGTCGATGCGGTGCTGTCGATTACCGGCAGCAAAGACCTGAACATGCTCGGCGCCTGCTCGGGGGGCATCACCTGCACGGCGCTGGTGGGCCATTACGCGGCACTTGGCGAAAAGAAAGTGCACGCGCTGACGCTGCTGGTCAGCGTGCTCGACACCACCATGGAAACCCAGGTGGCGCTGTTCGTCGACGAGCAGACCCTGGAGGCGGCCAAGCGCCACTCCTACCAGTCCGGCGTGCTCGAAGGCAGCGACATGGCCAAGGTGTTCGCCTGGATGCGCCCCAACGACCTGATCTGGAACTACTGGGTCAACAACTACCTGCTGGGCAATTCGCCACCTGTGTTCGACATTCTGTTCTGGAACAACGACACCACGCGCCTGCCGGCCGCCTTCCACGGCGACCTGATCGAGATGTTCAAGAACAACCCGCTGATTCGCTCCAATGCCCTGGAAGTGTGCGGCACCCCCATCGACCTGAAGACGGTCGACTGCGACATCTACAGCGTTGCCGGCACTGCCGACCACATCACCCCTTGGCAGTCGTGCTACCGCTCGGCGCACCTGTTCGGCGGCAAGATCGAGTTCGTGCTGTCCAACAGCGGCCATATCCAGAGCATCCTCAACCCGCCGGGCAACCCCAAGGCGCGCTTCATGACCGGCGAAGACCGCCCGGACGACCCACTGGCGTGGCAGGAAAACGCGGTCAAGCACGCCGATTCGTGGTGGCTGCACTGGCAGAGCTGGCTGGGCGAACGTGCAGGCGAGTTGAAGAAGGCCCCGACGCGTCTTGGCAACCGCACTTACTCGGCAGGCGAAGCCGCGCCCGGCACCTACGTTCACGAACGCTAGTACCGCCGCCACGTCCACACCTTTAAGAGCCACGCGCATGCCGCAACCGTATTTGTTCAGGACTGTCGAGCTGGATGACCAGTCGATCCGCACCGCGGTCCGCCCAGGCAAGCCGCACCTGACGCCACTGCTGATTTTCAACGGCATTGGCGCCAACCTGGAGCTGGTGTTCCCGTTCATCGAGGCGCTGGACCCGGACCTGGAAGTGATCGCCTTCGACGTGCCCGGTGTCGGCGGCTCGTCGACGCCGCGCCACCCCTACCGTTTTCCGGGGCTGGCCAAGCTGACCGCGCGCATGCTCGATTACCTCGACTACGGCCAGGTCAACGTGATTGGCGTGTCGTGGGGCGGCGCGCTGGCCCAGCAGTTCGCCCACGACTACCCCGAACGCTGCAAGAAGCTGGTGCTGGCGGCCACTGCCGCCGGTGCGGTGATGGTGCCCGGCAAGCCCAAGGTGCTGTGGATGATGGCCAGCCCACGCCGCTACATCCAGCCGTCCCACGTCATCCGCATTGCCCCGATGATCTACGGCGGCGCCTTTCGCCGCGACCCGGACCTGGCCTTGCACCATGCCTCCAAGGTGCGCTCGGGGGGCAAGCTGGGCTACTACTGGCAGCTGTTCGCAGGGCTTGGCTGGACCAGCATCCACTGGCTGCACAAGATCCACCAGCCCACCCTGGTGCTGGCCGGGGACGACGACCCCTTGATCCCGCTGATCAACATGCGCCTGCTGGCCTGGCGCATCCCTAATGCGCAACTGCACATCATCGACGATGGCCACTTGTTCCTGATTACCCGGGCCGAAGCGGTTGCGCCGATCATCATGAAATTCCTCGAGCAGGAGCGCCAACGCGCAGTGATGCACCCGCGCCCTGCTTCGGGCACCTGAGCGCCCAAAGCCGCACCTGCAGTACTTGCAAGCCCGATTGCTCAACGATGGAGTGTTGGCATGAAAGAGAAACCGGCAACAGCGACGGCTCCGGCCCCCGCCACCCACATGACGGTGCAGAACGCGATCACCGGCCTGCGTGGCCGTGACCTGATCTCGACCCTGCGCCATGTCGGCCGCCATGGCCTGCGCCACCCGCTGCACACCGCCCGGCACCTGCTGGAGCTCGGTGGCGCGCTGGGCCGGGTGATGCTTGGCGACACGCCCTACCAGCCGCACCCGCGCGACAAGCGCTTCAGCGACCCCACCTGGAGCGAAAACCCGCTTTACCGCCGCGGCCTGCAGGCGTACCTGGCCTGGCAGAAACAAACCCGCCTGTGGATCGAGGAAAGCTCGCTGAGCCACGACGACCGCGCCCGGGCGCAGTTTCTGTTCAACCTGATCAACGACGCCATCGCTCCCAGCAACTCGCCGCTCAACCCGCTGGCCATCAAGGAGCTGCTCAATACTGGCGGGCAGAGCCTGCTGCGCGGCGCCGGCCACCTGCTGGACGATTTGCGCCACAACGACGGGCTGCCGCGCCAGGTCGACGAGCGCGCCTTCGAGGTCGGCGGCAACCTGGCCAACACCCCAGGCGCCGTGGTGTTTCGCAACGAGCTGCTGGAGCTGATCCAGTACCAGCCACTTAGCGAAAAACAACACGCCCGCCCACTGCTGGTGGTGCCGCCGCAGATCAACAAGTTCTACATTTTCGACCTGAGCCCGACCAACAGCTTTGTGCAGTACATGCTCAAGAACGGCTTGCAGGTGTTCATGGTCAGTTGGCGCAACCCCGACCCCAGCCATCGCGAATGCGGCCTGTCGAGCTACGTGCAGGCGCTTGAGCAAGCGCTGGATGCCTGCCGCAGCATCAGCGGCAACCGCGACCCCAACCTCATGGGTGCCTGCGCCGGCGGCCTGACCATTGCCGCCTTGCAGGGCCACTTGCAGGCCAGGCAGCAACTGCGCAAGGTGCACAGCGCCACCTACCTGGTGAGCCTGCTGGACAGCCAGTTCGACAGCCCCGCCAGCCTGTTCGCCGACGAGCAGACGATCGAGGCGTCCAAGCGCCGCTCGTACCAGCGCGGGGTGCTCGATGGTGGCGAGGTGTCGCGGATCTTCGCCTGGATGCGGCCCAACGACCTGATCTGGAACTACTGGGTCAACAACTACCTGATGGGCAAGACCCCGCCGGCCTTCGACATCCTTTACTGGAACGCCGACAACACACGCCTGCCCGCGGCGTTGCATGGCGACCTGCTGGATTTCTTCAAGCTCAACCCGCTGACCTTCGCCGGCGGCCTGCACGTGTGCGGCACGCCCATCGACCTCAGGCAGGTTGGCCTGGACAGCTTTACCGTGGCCGGCAGCAACGACCACATCACCCCGTGGGATGCGGTGTACCGTTCAGCCCTGCTGCTGGGCGGCGAAAAGCGGTTCGTGCTGTCGCACAGCGGGCATATCCAGAGCATCATCAACCCGCCGGGCAACCCCAAGGCCTATTACCTGGACAACCCGAAGATTTCCGGCGACCCGCGCGCCTGGTTTCACGATGCCCACCGCCACGACGGCAGTTGGTGGCCGCTGTGGCTGGCGTGGATCAGCCAGCGCTCAGGCCCGTTGAAGGCGCCGCGCACCGCGCTTGGCAACACAACCTACCCGCCCCTGTGCCCGGCGCCGGGCACCTATGTGAAGGTGCGCTGAACGGATGAAAACCCGCGACCGCATCCTCGAATGCGCCCTGCAACTGTTCAACCGCCAAGGCGAGCCCAACGTCTCGACCCTGGAAATCGCCAACGAGATGGGCATCAGCCCAGGCAACCTGTACTACCACTTCCACGGCAAGGAGCCGTTGGTAAACGGGCTTTTCGAGCGCTTCGAGGAGGCATTGATGCCGCTGCTCGACCCGCCCCTGGACGTGCGCCTGGATGCCGAGGACTACTGGCTGTTCCTGCACTTGATCGTCGAGCGCATGGCGCAGTACCGCTTTTTGTTCCAGGACCTGTCCAACCTCACCGGGCGCCTGCCCAAGCTGGCCCGTGGTATGCGCGGTCTGATAAACGCGCTCAAGCGCACCCTCGCCGCATTGCTGGCGAGCCTGAAGAACCAGGGGCAGGTGACCAGTGAGACCCAGGCGCTGGGGCAACTGGTCGAGCAGATCACCCTGACCTTGATGTGCTCGCTGGATTACCAGCGGGTGCTGGGCCGCGAGGGTGACGTCGGGGTGGTGGTGTATCAGGTGATGATGCTGGTGGCGCCACACCTTCAGCCGCCAGCGCGCAAGGCGGCAGAGCAGTTGGCGATGCGGTATCTGGAGGGGTGAAATCATCGCGGCTGGACGCGGCCTTTGTAGGAGCGGCCTTGTGTCGCGAATGGGCTGCGAAGCAGGCCCGGCGATGCTGCATGATGCGCAGAACCTGGGGCTGCTTCGCAGCCCATTCGCGGCACAAGGCCGCTCCTACAGGGGGCCGCGCCCAGCCGAGCTAGATGCCCGGCGCGTTCCCTGTGGGAGCGGGCTTGCCCCGCGATCTAGGCGACGCGGTATCAGGCCTGGGTTGCCGCGTCCGCTGGCGCCGATGGCGCGCTGCTGGCCGGGGCTGCATTGGCCGCCGGGGCCGCTGCGGGCTTGGCAGGTGCTTTTTTCACCGCAGGCTTTTTCGCCGCAGCAGGTTTTGCAGCAACCGGCTTGGCAGCAGGTTTCGCCGCAGGCTTGGCCGCTGCGGTTTTTGCCGCAGGTTTTGCCGCTGCGGCCTTGGCAGCCGGCTTGGCAGGTGCCTTGGCCAATGGTTTGGCCGCAGGCTTTTTAGTTGCCGCAGGCTTGGACACCGGGGCCACCGAGGCGCCCGTAAGCTTCTCGATCTGCTTGGTCAGCGTATCGACCTGCTGATGCAGCGCCTTGATCTCGTTACGGCTCGGTACACCCAGGCGCGAGATGGCGCTGTTCAGGCGCTTGTCGAAGGCTTCTTCGAGTTCGCTCCATTTGCCCAGCGCGCGGTCCTTGACGCCGCTGACCTTCGAAGTGGTCGATGACTTGGCGGTTTCGGCCACGTCTTCGGCGGTCTTCTTGGCCTGCTTTTCAGCCTTTTCGCCATCCTTTACCAGGGTGTCGAACAGCTTCGGGCCGTCCTGATCGATTTTCGAATAGATACCCAGGCCTGCGAGCCAGATCTTGCGCGAGTACTTCTCGATCCCGCCGACCCAGGAGCTGTTGTCTTTGTCGGAATTCTTCTTGCCAGCCATCCTGCTCTCCTTATGGTTTTTGCGCGACGCGCTCAAGCAGCTCGTGCAGCTGTTCAAGCTTGATGGACAATGCCTCTACGTCATGTTTAGACGCAATGCCGAGGCGATTCAAGGCACGCCCGACGCGCGCGTCGAATGCGCTCTCGATTTTGTCCAGCTGGACTTCAAGCCGGCCAGGCACGCGGGTGATTTCGTGGGTGGCTTCGTCGATCTGCGAGTTGGCAGCGTCCACGGCCTTGTCCAGGCGTTTCTTGCCGCGCTTTTCGACGCCTTCACCGGCTTTGACCAGTTCCTTGAAGTAGTCGGAACCTTCCTGGCCAACACGGGCGTAGGCGCCGATGCCAGCGAGCCAGATCTTGCGGGCATAGCCCCGCACTTCACCAAGGCTGCCTTGGGTCTGGTCTTTTTGCTTCAGATTAACTTTGGCCATGCTCTACACCTCTTGCTCGTTCCAGGGAGGGAGAAACAGCCCATGGGAAAGGGGGCTTGAGCGTGAAGGTAGGCTTAAAAGTTAGAAATCACACACTAAAAAGCAGCTGGCCGTCAGGCCAGGGCCTTGTCCAGGGCGCGTTCGATTTCGCCTTTGATGGTGCCGCTCATCATCGACAGCATCATGCCCAGCTTCAGCTCGACACGAATGGAGTCCTCGCCAATCAGCACGCTGCCCTTGGCGCCGCTGCGTGAAACATCGACCTGGTCACCGTTCCAGCTGGCCTTGAGGTCGTACTCGCGGGTCAGTTTGTCGACCAGCGTTTCGGCCTTGGCGCGGGCAGCTTCGCGGCCCAGGGAGTGTTTACGTTCGACGCTGATCTGGGTCATGCGGGTGTTCCTGAAGATAAAGACATAATTGCCATTATGCCCGCGCCCCCGCTGCGGCACACCCCGCCAAGACAAATCCGCCCGCAGCCCCTAGAATGGCGGTAATTTTTTACTGGTGAAGCGAAATGACCGACCCGCGCAAAGGCGACCACGCCGAACCCACCACCCATTTCGGCTTCCAGGACGTGCCTGAAAGCCAAAAGGCGAAGAAAGTCGCCGAAGTGTTCCACTCCGTCGCCGCTAAATACGACCTGATGAACGACGTGCTGTCCGGTGGCATGCACCGCCTGTGGAAGCGCTTCACCATCGAACTGTCGGGCGTGCGCACCGGCAACCGCGTGCTCGACATCGCCGGCGGCACGGGCGACCTGGCCGCCAAGTTCTCGCGCCTGGTCGGCCCAACCGGCCAGGTGGTACTCGCCGACATCAACGAATCGATGCTCAAGGTTGGCCGTGACCGCCTGCTCGACCGCGGCGTTGCCGGCAACATCGAATTCGTCCAGGCAGACGCCGAAAAGCTGCCCTTCCCGGACAACCACTTTGACTGCGTGACCATCGCCTTCGGCCTGCGCAACGTCACCCACAAAGAAGACGCCATTCGCTCGATGCTGCGCGTGCTCAAGCCCGGTGGCCGGCTGTTGATCCTGGAATTCTCCAAGCCTACCAACAAGCTCATGTCCAAGGCCTACGACGCCTATTCGTTCGCCTTCATGCCGCTGGCCGGCAAGCTGATCACCAACGACTCGGAAAGCTACCGCTACCTGGCCGAATCGATCCGCATGCACCCAGACCAGGAAACCCTGAAAAGCATGATGGTCGCCGCCGGCTTCGACCGCGTCACCTACCACAACATGACCAGCGGTATCGTTGCCGTGCACCGCGGGATCAAACCCTGATGCTGCTGGCCGGCCTGCTCGCCAGCGCCGAACACGGCATCAACCGTGTGCTGCGCATGGACAGCACGGCGCTGCCGCGGCTGGCCGCCCTTGAAGGCAAGGTGGTCGAGATCGACTGCCTGCAGCCGGCGCTGAAACTGTTCGTGCTGCCCGACGACCAGGGCCTGATGCTCGCCGCCCACTGGGAAGGCGGCGTCGACTGCACCCTGCGCGCCCCAGCCGGGCGCTTGGCGCAACTGGCCCTGGCCGGCGACAAGACCGCCGTGCTGCACAGCCCGCAGGTGCAATTGCATGGCGACACCGCGGTGCTGCTCGACCTGTTCGGCATACTGCAAGACCTCGACCTGGACTGGGAATACGAGCTGCAGCGCTGGCTTGGCCCGGTGCCGACCGCCCTGCTGGCCGGCCACCTGCGCCTGCGTGCGCGCTGGTCCCGGCAAGGCCTGACGCGTTTCAGTCAAAACCTTTCCGAGTACCTGGCCGAAGAGTCGCGTACGCTGGTCGGTAAACGCGAAGCAGAAGCGGCGTTCAGCGAGCTCGATGCGCTGAAGGTCGATATCGAACGCCTGGAGGCGCGCATGCGCCGTCTCGCCCACACTCTTGATACCAGCGATAACGCATGAAGCTGCTCGCCGTCCGCCGTCTGTTGCGCATCCAGCGCGTCGTGATCCGCTACCGCCTCGATGACTTGCTGTTCGAACAGCCCATGCTGCCGTGGTGGCTGGCCAGCTTGCGCCTGCTGATGCCTTGGCGCTGGCTGCCGCGCAAGGCATCCGCACTGAGCCGGGGCGCACGCCTGCGCCTGGCGCTGCAAGACCTGGGGCCGATCTTCATCAAGTTCGGCCAGTTGCTGTCTACCCGCCGCGACCTGCTGCCCACCGACATCGCCGATGAGCTGATGCTGTTGCAGGACCGCGTGCCGCCGTTCGACCCCAAGCAGGCCGTGGCGCTGATCGAGGCGCAACTGGGCGCCAAGGTGGGCGAAGTATTCAGCCGCTTCGACGTCGAGCCGCTGGCCTCGGCCTCGGTGGCGCAGGTGCACGCAGCCCGGCTTAAAACCGGTGAAGAGGTGGTGGTCAAAGTGGTGCGCCCCGGCCTCAAGCCAGTCATCGCCCAAGACCTGGCCTGGCTGTTCCTGATCGCCAAGGCCGCCGAGCGTGCCTCGGCCGATGCGCGGCGCCTGCACCCGGTAGAAATCGTCGGCGACTACGAAAAAACCATCTACGACGAGCTCGACCTGCTGCGCGAGGCGGCCAACGCCAGCCAGCTGCGGCGCAATTTCGAAGGCTCGGAACTGATGTACGTGCCCCAGGTGTACTGGGACCTGTGCCGGCCCAAGGTGCTGGTGATGGAGCGTATCTATGGCGTGCCGGTCACCGACATGGCCACGCTTGCCGACCAGCGCACCGACATGAAAATGCTCGCCGAGCGCGGCGTCGAGGTGTTCTTCACCCAGGTGTTCCGTGACAGCTTCTTCCACGCCGACATGCACCCCGGCAACATCTTCGTCAGCACCGTCAAGCCGTGGAGCCCGCAGTACATCGCCATCGACTGTGGCATCGTTGGCAGCCTGACCGCCGAAGACCAGGATTACCTCGCCCGCAACCTGATCGCCTTCTTCAAGCGCGACTACCGCCGCGTCGCCGAGCTGCATATCGACTCGGGCTGGGTGCCGGCGCAAACCAAGGTCAATGAATTCGAAGCGGCCATTCGCACGGTGTGCGAGCCGATCTTCGAAAAACCATTGAAAGACATCTCGTTCGGCCAGGTGCTGATGCGCCTGTTCCAGACGGCGCGGCGCTTCAACATGGAAGTGCAGCCGCAACTGGTGCTGCTGCAGAAGACCCTGCTCAACATCGAAGGCCTGGGCCGCCAGCTGTACCCGGACCTCGACCTGTGGAGCACCGCCAAGCCGTTCCTGGAACGCTGGATGCGCGAGCGCATGAGCCCCAAGGCGGTGCTGGGCAACCTGTACAGCCAGGCCGAACAACTGCCGCACCTGGCCGACATGACCCGCGACCTGCTCGAACGCCTGTCGCAACCGCACCTGAACGACCCGCCCATGCCCGAACGGCGCCGCAGCGCCGACAACTGGGCGCTGCGCCTGCTCGGTGCCGGGCTGCTCGCCGGTGGCGCCACCCTGGCGGCCGGCGCCGTCAGCCTCAGCGCCCCGGCCGCCTGGCCGGCCTGGCTGATGCTGGCGGCGGGGTTGTACCTGATCGTGCGCCGATAGCCAGCCGCGCCGCTGGCTGGCACACTACTGAACTGGGGCCCGGTACAGGAGCGGGCCTGCTCTGGAGTCGACGATGAAAGACTGGCTGGACGAGATCAAGTGGAACAGTGATGGCCTGGTACCGGCCATTGCCCAGGACCACAAGACCGGGCGTGTACTGATGATGGCCTGGATGAACCGTGAGTCGCTGGCCCTGACCGCCGCCGAGCAACGCGCCATCTACTGGTCGCGTTCGCGGGGCAAGCTGTGGCGCAAGGGTGAAGAGTCGGGCCATGTGCAAAAACTGCACGAAATGCGCCTGGACTGCGATGCCGACGTGATCATCCTGATGGTCGAGCAGCTCGGCCAGATCGCCTGCCACACCGGTCGTGAAAGCTGCTTCTACCGTGTGTTCGAAAACGGCCAGTGGATCACCGTCGACCCGGTCCTCAAGGACCCGCACGCCATCTACAGCGCAGGACATTGACATGAGCGACACCCTCGACCGCCTGGCCGAAGTGCTGGAACAACGCAAAAACGCAGCGCCCGACAGCAGCTACGTGGCCAGCCTGTACCATAAGGGCCTGAACAAGATTCTCGAAAAGCTCGGCGAAGAGTCGGTCGAGACCATCATTGCTGCCAAGGATGCTGCCATCAGCAACGACTGCAGCGATGTCATCTACGAAACTGCCGACCTGTGGTTCCATAGCCTGGTGATGCTCAGCGCACTGGGGCAACATCCACAGGCGGTGCTGGATGAACTGGATCGCCGTTTCGGGCTGTCCGGGCATGACGAAAAGGCTGCACGCGCGCCGTCTGCCTGAATGAATGACGGGGGCGCCTTGCGACCCTTCGCGGCGCAAGGCCGCTCCTACACCAATCGCAACCCCCTGTAGGAGCGGCCTTGTGTCGCGAACGGGCTGCAAAGCAGCCCCAGGGCCCGAAACACAGACACCTATTTTCAGGAGTGCGACATGGGTATTTTTGACTGGAAACACTGGATCGTCCTGCTGATCGTCGTGGTGCTGGTATTCGGCACCAAAAAGCTGAAGAACCTCGGCGGCGACCTGGGCGAATCGATCAAGGGCTTCCGTAAAGCCATGAACGACGAAGAAACCAAGCCGGCCGAACCAACCGTTACGCCGGCTCAGCCAGCCCAGCCCGTGCCGCCGGTGCAAACCACCGTGCAGCCGCCTCAGGGCCACACCCTCGAAGGCCAGGCCCAGCCGGCCCAAGATCCGCTGCGTAAAGACTGACCCATGTTCGGTATCAGTTTCAGCGAGCTGCTGCTCGTCGGCCTTGTCGCCCTGCTGGTTCTCGGCCCCGAGCGCCTGCCGGGCGCTGCGCGGACAGCAGGCCTGTGGATCGGGCGCCTGAAGCGCAGCTTCAACGCCATCAAGATGGAAGTCGAGCGCGAAATCGGCGCCGATGAAATCCGCCGCCAGCTGCACAACGAGCACATTCTGCAGATGGAAGAGGAAGCCAAGCGCATCCTCAACCCGCACAAGCCCGCCGCCAGCCCTGAAACACCCGCAGCGCCTGCCGCCATCAGCCCCGAGCAGGCGCCTGCAACGCCACCCTCCGAGCCGCCACAACCCCCGCGAGCCCCATGAGCGAGAATCCGGAACATGACCAGCCGATGCCGCTGGTCTCGCACCTGACCGAACTGCGCACGCGCCTGCTGCGCTGTGTCGCGGTCATTTTTCTGATCTTCGCCGGGCTGTTCTCCTTCGCCCAGCAGATCTACACCCTGGTGTCGGCGCCGCTGCGCGACCACTTGCCGGCCAACGCCACGATGATCGCCACCGACGTGGCCTCGCCGTTCCTGACGCCGTTCAAGCTGACCATGATCGTCTCGCTGTTTCTGGCGATCCCGGTCATCCTGCAGCAGATCTGGGGGTTCATCGCCCCGGGCCTGTACCGCCACGAAAAGCGCATCGCCATCCCGCTGCTGGTGTCGAGCATCCTGCTGTTCTACGCCGGCATGGCGTTCGCCTATTTCCTGGTGTTCCCGCTGATGTTCAGCTTCTTCGCCGCCGCCACCCCTGAAGGCGTGTCGATGATGACCGACATCGCCAGCTACCTTGATTTCGTCATGACCTTGTTCTTCGCCTTCGGCGTAGCCTTCGAGATCCCGGTGGCAGTGGTGCTGCTGGTTTGGATCGGCGTGGTCGATGTGCAGTACCTGAAGAAGGTCCGCCCGTACGTGATCATCGGCTGCTTCGTGGTAGGCATGATCCTCACCCCGCCGGACATTTTCTCGCAAACCCTGCTGGCCGTGCCGATGTGGCTGTTGTTCGAGATCGGCGTGCTGTGCGGCAGCCTGATCCGCAAACGCAGCGCTGCGCCAGACCCGGCGGACGACCACAACGACCAGCCGCCCGCGACCCAGCCGTGAACCTGCTGCTGCTCGAGGAGGCCGATTTCATCGCGGCCGACCGTGTCGTGCTGGCCGACCGGCGCTTTACCCATATGCAGGACATCCACCGCGTGGCGGTGGGTGACACCCTGCGCGTGGGGCGTATCGGCGGCCTGATGGGCAAGGCCGAGGTGGTTCGCCTTGAGGGCCACCAGGCCGAATTGCAGGTGGCCTTCGACCAGCCACCGCCAGCCAAGCTGCCGCTGACCCTGGTGCTGGCCGTGCCCCGGCCAAAAATGCTGCGCCGGCTGTTCCAGAGCATTGCCACCCTGGGCGTGCCGCGGCTGATCGTGCTCAACAGCTACAAGGTCGAGAAGAGCTTCTGGCAAACGCCGTTCCTCACCCCCGAGGCCATCCGCGAAAACCTGATTCTGGGCCTTGAGCAAGCGCGTGACACCGTGCTGCCCGAAGTCATCATCGAAAAGCGCTTCAAGCCGTTCGTCGAAGACCGCTTGCCGGCCATCGCCGCCGACACCCTGGGCCTGGTCGGCCACCCCGGCCCCTACCCTGCCTGCCCGCGCGCGGTAACCGGCCCGGTAACCTTGGCGATTGGCCCGGAAGGCGGCTGGATCCCCTATGAAGTCGACCTGCTGGCCAAGGCAGGCCTGCAGCCGGTGCAATTGGGTGATCGCATCCTACGGGTCGAGACGGCTGTGACTGCCCTGCTTTCGCGAATTTTCTGACAGGTCGGTCAGATATTTCTGATCAAGTTTCCCCGGCTGGCGCCGATGCCCTGTGCATCAGAAAAATAATCTGCACAGCCGCAACCGGGGGAGTCGTCCATGTACCGTTGGGTAACCCAGTCACTGGGAAATGTAAGCGTCAACCGCAAACTGGGGGTCGGCTTCGGGCTGGTACTTCTGCTCACACTGGGCATCGCCTCCACCGGCTGGATGGGCATCGACGAGGTGACCAACCGCGGCGACAAGCTCGGTAACATCTCGGTGATTCACCAGTACACCCAGGAACTGCGCATAGCCCGCCAGGACTACGACCGCAACCGCGACGCCGCCAGCATCGCCGAGCTTGAAAAGGGCCTGGCCACGCTTGAGCGCCAAGTGCAGATGATGCTCCAGCGCATCGAACGCCCCGCCGACGTCCAGCGCCTGCATCAGCAGGAAGAAGCCATCCGCCAGTACCAACAAGCCTTCACCGACCTGCGCCAGGCCGGCGAGCGCCGCGAGGGCAGCCGCGCCACCCTCGGCGACAGTGCCGACAAGGCCGCCGACTTGATCGGCAAGGTTCAGCAGCGTCTGCTGCAGGCCGGCGACATCCAGCAGTACCAGGAAGCCGTACAAGCCGCCGCGCTGCTGCAACAGGCGCGCTTCCAGGTGCGCGGCTACACCTACAGCGGCAAGGCCGAATTCCAGCAAACGGCGTTGAACGCCATCGACCAGGCACTGAACCTGCTTAAATCGCTGCCGGCACGCCTGCCTGCCGAATACGCCGCAAGCCTGGCCGACAGCGCCAGCGCCATGGCCGCCTACCGCGATGCCGTCACCCAGTTCGGCAACGCCCAGAGCACCAGCGCCGAGGCGCTGCAACGCATGGTTGTGCAAGGCCAGGTGCTGCTCGACAACAGCGTGGCCATGACCCTCTCGCAAACCGAAGTGCGCGACCAAGGCACACAGCGCGCCAAGACCCTGCTCGGCGGCGCTACTGCGCTGGCCCTGCTGCTCGGCGTACTGGCGGCTTTGCTGATCACCCGGCAGATCATCGTGCCGCTGCGCCAGACCCTGGACGCCGCCGAACGCGTGGCCAGCGGCGACTTGCGCCATGACCTGGCAGTCGAGCGTCGCGACGAAATGGGCCAACTGCAAGCCAGCATGCAGCGCATGACGCTCAGCCTGCGCCAACTGATCGGTGGCATCGGCGATGGCGTCACGCAAATTGCCAGCGCTGCCGAGGAACTGTCGGCCGTGACCGAGCAGACCAGCGCCGGGGTGAACAATCAAAAGGTCGAGACCGACCAGGTGGCCACCGCCATGAACGAGATGGCCGCCACCGTGCAGGAAGTGGCGCGCAACGCCGAACAAGCCTCGGAAGCCGCGCTGATGGCCGACCAGCAAGCCCGCGAAGGCGACAAGGTGGTCGGTGAGGCAATTGCCCAGATCGAGCGCCTGGCTAGCGAGGTGGTCAACTCCAGCGAGGCGATGAACCAGCTCAAGGCCGAGAGCGACAAGATCGGCAGCGTGCTCGACGTGATCAAGTCGGTCGCCCAACAGACCAACCTGCTGGCGCTCAACGCCGCCATCGAAGCGGCCCGCGCCGGTGAAGCCGGCCGTGGCTTTGCCGTAGTGGCCGACGAGGTACGCAGCCTGGCGCAGCGCACCCAGCAGTCGACCGAAGAAATCGAAGAGCTGATTGCAGGCCTGCAAAGCGGCACCCAACGCGTGGCCAGCGTGATGGACAACAGCCGCGCCCTGACCGACAGCAGTGTCGAACTGACCCGCCGCGCCGGCGGCTCGCTGGACACCATCACCCGCACGGTATCGTCGATCCAGGCCATGAACCAGCAGATCGCCACCGCTGCCGAGCAGCAAGGCGCCGTGGCCGAGGAGATCAACCGCAGCGTGATGAACGTGCGTGATATCTCCGAACAGACGTCTGCCGCCAGCGAAGAGACCGCCAGCTCCAGCGTCGAGCTGGCGCGCCTGGGCACGCACTTGCAGGGGTTGGTGGGCAAGTTCAGGCTGTAACAGGCAGCAAAAATAGGCTGCACGCCGCACCCGCCCAGGTGCGGCGAAACTTCCTATAGATCTAAGCGAAATCTCCTACAGCAAACACAGGTCCAGTCCTACGCACCTCCGGCCGATGAGCAAAGGGTCAGCGCCTAAACCGCGCCCATTGCACTTATCTGCCGGAGAATCCCCATGCTCGGACCTATCAACCGCGTGCTCAGCAACCTCAGCGTGCGCCTCAAGCTGGCCTCGGGGTTCGCCGTGGTGCTGCTGCTCACCCTGCTGACTACCGTGACCGGCTGGCTCGCCCTGGGCGATGCCATCGAGCGCTCGGAGAAGCTGACCCAGATCGCCCAGCTGAACGACTACAGCAAGGACCTGCGCGCCGAGCGCATCACCTATCGGGTACTCAATGACGACAAGAGCAGCGCCCAACTGGAGCTCGCCATTGGCCAGATCAAGACGCTGATCGACGAGATGCGCCCGCGCTTCCACAACCCGGAAAGCATGCGCCTGCTGAACGAAAAACGCGAAGTCATCCGCCGCTACGACACCGATTTCGCCAACCTGCGCAAAAGCGTGGCCGCCCGCCAACAGCAGCACCAGGCCCTGGCGGAGCTGGAAGGCGCCTTGGACAAAGCCGTCAGCGAGCTGCACAACCAACTGGTGGTCCACTTGGCCGAACTGGACATGCCCAACGCACAACGCCAGGCATTCGACCTGCTTGACCGGCTAAGCCGACATGTCGAGCTGGCCGGCCAGCGCGCCGCCACCCCGGCCTATTTCACCGACCCGCTGCAAGCCTTTGAGGAAGTTGGCCAGCCTGCGATTGCCGCTGCGCAAACCACCTTGGGCGAGGTCGATACGCTGCTGCGCGAGCTGAAGCTCGACCGGACGATGGACGAACCTGTGGTCAACGCCCTGGCGCGCTATCGCGAACAACTGCGCAACTACGCCCGCGCCGCTATTGGCGTCGAGCAGTTGCAGAATGACATGGAAACCCTCGGCGACCAGATCACCATCAGTGGCCGTGCCCTCAGCGACAGCCAGCTGACCCAGCGGGATGAAGAGGCGATCGCCGCCCGCAGCCTGATGACCACCGTGGCCATGCTGGCCTTGCTGCTGGGTATTCTCGCCGGCTGGCTGATCAGCCAGCAGATCACCACGCCCCTGCACCAAACCCTGCAACAAGCCGAGCGCATCGCACGCGGCGACCTCAGTCAGCTGAATGAAGTCGACCGCCGCGACGAACTGGGGCAACTGCAAGGCAGCATGCGCGCCATGACCCTGAGCCTGCGCGAGTTGCTCGGCGGCATCGACCGCAGCGTGAGCCAACTGACACTGGCAGTTGACGAACTGACCACCGTGAGTGAGCAAACCCAGCTTCGGGTCGGCCAGCAGAAAGAGGAGACCGACCAGGTAGCCACGGCCATGAACCAGATGAGCGCCACCGTGCAGGAGGTGGCGCACAACGCCGAGCTGGCCTCGATGGCGGCAACGACTGCCGACCAGCAGGCGCAGGTCGGTGACCAGGTGGTGGCGCAGGCGATAAACCAGATCGAGCAGTTGGCCGGGCAGATGGACCACTGCCAGGCCGCCATGGGCCATCTGGCCGGCGAAAGCCAGCGTATCGGCTCGATTCTGGACGTGATCAAGTCGGTGTCGGAACAGACCAACCTGCTCGCCCTCAATGCCGCCATCGAAGCCGCCAGGGCCGGTGAGGCCGGGCGCGGCTTTGCCGTGGTCGCCGATGAGGTACGCGGGCTGGCCCAGCGTACCCAGCAGTCCACCGAGGAAATCGAACAGCTGATCGACAGCCTGCACGGCGGCACCGATCAGGTGATGACGCTGCTGGGCGACAGTAAACGCCTGACCGAGGAGAGCGTGGAGCTAAGCCGCAAGGCCGGCGCCGCGCTGGGCGAGATCACCGAGACGGTGTCGACCATTCAAGGTATGAACCAGCAGATCGCCACGGCCAGCGAGCAGCAGAGCGTAGTGGCTGAGCAGATCAACCGCAGCGTGATGAACGTGCGTGATGTGTCCGACAAGACCAGCGAGGCGAGTGAGCGCACCGCGGCGTCTAGTAGTGAGTTGGGGGAATTGGAGCAGGAGCTGCGTGGGATGGTGGGCAAGTTCAGCTTGTGAAGCAGCGGCAAGCTTAGCCCTCAAGCTGCAAGAAAAAGCCAAGCCGCGAACGGGCGTCCAACATCAACCGGCTTTTTCTTGTGGCTTACCGCTAGCAACTTGCAGCTGCTCAAAGCACCTGACGCAAAAACGCCTGGGCCCGCGGGTCTTTCGGCGACTCGAAGAACGCCTGTGGCGCCGAGTCTTCCAGCAGTTTGCCGTGGTCGAAGAACAGCACCCGGTCAGCCACTTCACGGGCGAAGCCCATTTCGTGGGTGACGCAGACCATGGTCATGCCTTCCTGGGCCAGGGTCTTCATCACATCCAGCACTTCGCCGACCATTTCCGGGTCCAGTGCCGAGGTGGGTTCGTCGAACAGCATCACCTTGGGTTCCATCGCCAGGGCACGGGCGATAGCCACACGTTGCTGCTGGCCGCCGGACAATCGCGAGGGGTACTCGTTGGCTTTTTCGGCGATGCCGACCTTTTTCAACAGCGCATGCGCCTTGGCTTCGCGCTCAGCCTTGTTGCGCTTGCGCACGACCTTTTGCGCCAGGCACAGGTTCTCTAGCACGGTCATGTGCGGGAACAGGTTGAAGTGCTGGAACACCATGCCGACTTCGCGGCGGTAGGCGTTGATGTCGGTTTTCGGGTCTTCCAGGCGCAGGCCGTTGATCGACACATGGCCGGCGTCGAAGTGCTCCAGGCCATTGAGGCAGCGCAGGAAGGTGGACTTGCCCGAGCCCGACGGGCCCAGCACTACCACCACTTCGCCCTTGGCAACGCCGGTGGAAACGTTATCCACAGCGCGCACCACCATGCCGCGGGTGTCGAAGACTTTCAGCAGGTCACGGACTTCAATCACTTTGCGCAAGCCTCCGCTCGAGCCGGCTGGCAATGTGCGACAGCGGCAGGTTGATCAGCAGGTACAGACCCGCCACGCAGAACCAGATCTCGAAGGTCGAGAACGACGTGGTGATGGCCTCGCGGCCGCTCTTGGTCAGCTCGGTAATGGCGATCACCGACACCAGCGAGGTGTCCTTGACCAGGCTGATGAACTGCCCGGCCAGCGGCGGCAGCACGCGCTTGAACGCCTGCGGCAGGATCACATGGCGCATCGACTGGCTGCCGTTGAGCCCCAGCGAGCGGGCGGCTTCGTTCTGGCCCTTGGCAATCGACTGCACGCCAGCGCGGACGATTTCGGCCACATACGCGCCGGTGAACAACGCCAGCGCCGCCACGCCTGCAAACTCGCGGGACAGGTTGAGCACGGTGCCGATGAAAAAGTAGAAGATGAAAATCTGCACCAGCAACGGCGTGCCGCGTACCAGTTCGACATACACCGTCGACAGGTCGCGCAGGGTCGGGTTGGTGGACAACCGGCACAGCCCGGCAAACAGGCCCAGCAGAAGGCCAAGTGCTCCGGACACCACGGAAATCCACAGAGTGGTCCACAAGCCCCAGGCCAGGGGCCCGGCGGCCCAGTGACGGGTCACGCCAATGGCATCGCCTTCGGCCACATCATCGCCACGTGCCAGCACCAGGCTGTCGTTGGCAACGTCGAGCACCTGGGTGTCGCCGCTTTCATCTTTGAGGGTGACCCGGGCGTTGTCGCCGGACACCACGATCTCTTCGACCGTGCCTGGGTTGGCGGCACGTTGGGTTTCCTCGGCCTTGTAGGCGAAGTATTGCGGAACGCGGTTCCAGCGCCACTCGTAGGAAATCATCGAAGTGGCCAGGTACAAGCTGATCGCCAGGCCCACCAGGACCAGCGCGGTCAAGCCATGCCAAGGCCACTGGGCTTTCTTGTGTTTGATCACGTGGGTACTTCCGTAAAAGCGAAACGCGCAGGGCTTGCCTGCGCGTCGGGGTCGAGCCTGGGCTTGTGGCCCGGGCCTTATTCCATTTCCTTCAGCCAGTCCTTGTTCTTGAACCACTTGTCGTGGATACGATCGTAGGTCCCGTCATGCTTGATCTGGTGCAGGAAGTTGTTGATGTAGTTGATGCTGTCGTAGTCGCCCTTCTTCAGGCCGAATGCCAGCGGCTCGTAGGTGAAGGGTTCTTCGAGGAAGAGCAGCTTGCCGGCGCCGGCCTTCTCCACCGCTACCACGTTGTATGGGGCGTCGTAGACGAAGGCGTCGGCCTTGCCGTTGACCACGTCCATTACACCTTCCTGCTCGTTGTCGTAGCCGTGGTACTTGGCTTTGCCGATAAGCTTCTTGGCGACCATTTCACCGGTGGTGCCGAGCTTGGAGGTCAGGCGATATTTTTCGTTGTTGAGGTCTTTGTACGACTTGATCTCGCCCGCCAGTTCCTTGCGGATGAGCAGGGTCTGGCCAACCACGATGAAGGGTTCGCTGAAGTTCAGGCGCAGGTTGCGTTCCTGGGTCAGGGTCATGCCGCTGCCAATGAAGTCGAACTTGTTGGTCATCAGGGCCGGGATGATGCCGTCGTAGGCAGTGGAGACCATCTCCAGCTTCACGTTCATCGACTTGGCCAGGGCTTTGAGGATGTCGACTTCAAAGCCGATGATCTCGCCGCGCTTGTTGGTCATTTCGAACGGCATGTAGGTCGGGTCCATGCCCACCCGCAGGGTGCCGCGCTTGACCGCATCGTCGATGGCGCCAGCCTGGGCGGTGGTTACCGCAACCAACGCGGTCACGCCGACCAGCAGTCGCGACAGGTATTTTTTCATCATCACCAAGTCCCCTGAAAAAGAGTACGCGTATTTTTTTTGTAGGCACGGCCGTACCGACCGATGCGCAATGTCGGGGGGGATGCTAACGCATGCGGGGCTTGGCACCTAGTAGCGAGGGGGACTTTGTTGGCCAAAATCGGCCTGAAAGCATCGCGGGGCAAGCCCGCTCCCACACCGAATTGTGGAGCACAGGGCTGTGCAGGCTTGTGCTGGCCTCATCGCAGGCTATCGTCAGCTCCCACAGGGGCCGTGCTCAACCGCAACATTGCTGGTTGGACCCAATCCTGTGGGAAATGATAGAGAGTCGTGGCGAGCGGGCTTG
>NZ_JABWRG010000081.1:0-23092 GCF_014268825.1 Pseudomonas sp. SWRI51
GGGCTGCTACGCAGCCCTTTCGCGACACAAGGCCGCTCCTACAGAGGCTGACCCGGCCGCGATTTTGATGCTGCTCACAGCCTGCGATGGGCCCAGCACTGCCCGTTTAGAAGCTCAACCCTGTTGGCCGCGTTTGCGGCAGTGAATCATGGCATCGCGAATCATGAAGTTGACCAGCGTCGGCGACACCCCCAGCTCCTTGGCGATGTCTTTCTGCGGCACCCCATGCAGGCGGTACATCTCGAACGCATAGCGGGTGCGCTGGGGCAGCTCGTTGAGCGCTGCGGCGATGTCTTCCAGGGCCGCCAGGTTGATATGCGTGGCTTCCGGGGACGCATTCTGCAACACCACGTTCAAGCCTTCTTCCTCGGTGCCCGAGTACTTGAGCTCCATGGCCTGCTTGCGGTAATGGTCGATGGCCAGGTTACGCACGATCTGGAACAGGTAGCTCAACTGCGCCTTGAACGATGAAGTGATCTGCGGCGCAGCACCCAGCCGGAAGAAAGCGTCCTGCACCACATCCTCGGCACGGGAGCGGCAGCCGGTGATGCGCGCGGCGATCTTCACCAAAATGCTGCGATTGTCGACGAAGGCCTGGAGCAGTGGTGAATCGCACTTACTTGTGGACAGTTGTTCCGCCATGGAATTTTCACCTTGTCTCAGAATGGAAAGGGAGCACATCCGATTCGGAGGCTTCCTACGACGTGCGACAAACTATTCAAGATGATAATGATTGTCAAATGCAGAAGTTAATGATTCTTCATTTGTTTGGTTCTAAGCGAAATGCCATGACGGTTGCAACCGTGTGCGCCTGCCCACGCTTCGGCGAGGGCGTCCTGACCTTCTAATTTCTGCTCCTGCCCATCCGTTCCCTTGTGTACATCCGGCTGCCCATCGCTGCCCGCCCCAGTGGCGCGGCCCGCACGGGCACGACTCACCCAGACACTGGCAGGAACATTCCATGACGGACGCCTTCGAACTCCCGCACTCGCTGGTCCAGGCCCTGGCGCAGCGCGCCGCTCGCACCCCGGAGCGCATTGCCTTGCGCTTTCTGGCCGATGCGCCCAGCGATCAGGCCGTGCTCAGCTACCGGGATCTCGACCAACGCGCGCGCACCATCGCCGCTGCGTTGCAGGCCCGTTGCAGCTTCGGCGACCGCGCCGTACTGCTGTTCCCCAGCGGCCCGGACTATGTGGCGGCGTTCTTCGGCTGCCTGTACGCAGGGGTGATCGCGGTGCCGGCGTATCCGCCAGAGTCTGCGCGCCAGCACCACCAGGAACGCCTGCTGTCGATCATCGACGACGCCGAGCCGCGCCTGCTGCTGACGGTTCAGGCGCTGCATGACAGTTTGCAGGGGCTTGATGCCTTGGCCGGTGACCACGCACCCGGCCTGCTGGTGGTGGACGGCCTCGATGCGGCGTTGGCCGAGCGCTGGCAACAGCCGCAACTGGCAAGCGATGACATTGCCTTTTTGCAGTACACCTCTGGCTCCACCGCGCTGCCCAAGGGCGTGCAGGTCAGCCACGGCAACCTGGTAGCCAACGAACAGCTGATCCGCCACGGCTTTGGCATCGACCTGAACCCTGACGATGTGATCGTCAGCTGGCTGCCGCTGTACCACGACATGGGCCTGATCGGCGGCCTGCTGCAACCCATTTTCAGCGGTGTGCCGTGTGTGCTGATGTCGCCGGGCTACTTCCTCGCCCGCCCGCAACGCTGGCTGCAAGCGATCAGCGAGTACGGCGGCACCATCAGTGGCGGCCCCGACTTTGCCTACCGCCTGTGCAGCGAGCGGGTCAGCGCGGCGGCCATGGCCGGGCTCGACCTGAGCCGCTGGCGCGTCGCCTATTCAGGCTCCGAGCCGATCCGCCAGGACAGCCTGGACACCTTCGCCGAAAAGTTCGCCCCCTGCGGTTTCGCCGCCAGCAGCTTCTTTGCAAGCTACGGCCTGGCCGAAGCCACCTTGTTCGTCAGCGGTAGCCGCCGTGGCCAAGGCATCGGTGCGCTCGAAGTGGACGCCGAGGCGTTTGCCGCCAACCGCGCCGAGCCGGGCTCCGGCAGCGTGTTGATGAGCTGCGGCTACCCGCAGCCAGGGCATGCGTTGCGCATTGTCGAGCCGCAGCAATTACAGGCCCTCGACGACAACCAGGTCGGTGAAGTCTGGGCTGCCGGCCCCAGCATCGCCCATGGCTACTGGCGCAACCCCGAAGCCAGCGCGCGCACTTTCGTGCAGATGGACGGCCAGACCTGGCTGCGCACCGGCGACCTGGGTTTCATGCGCGATGGCGAGGTGTTCGTGACCGGGCGCCTGAAAGACATGCTGATTGTGCGCGGCCAGAACCTCTACCCGCAGGACCTGGAAAAAACCCTCGAGCGCGAAATCGAGCTGCTGCGCAAAGGCCGCGTGGCAGTATTCGCAGTCGATGACCAAGGCGAGGAGGGCATTGGCGTTGCGGTGGAAATCAGCCGCAACGTGCAGAAGGCGCACAGCGCCGAAGCGCTGATCAACACCCTGCGCCGGGTGATTGCCGACGCCTGCCGCCAGGCCCCGGCGGTGGTGCTGCTGCTCAACCCCGGTGCGCTGCCCAAGACATCCAGCGGCAAGTTGCAGCGCTCGGCCTGCCGCCTGCGCATGCACGACCCAAGCCTGGACTGCTATGCGCGTTTCCCGGCCACTGCCCCGGCCCAAAGCCGCGAGCTGGCAGGCGATGCGCTGCAAACCCGCATCGCCGCTGTGTGGCGCGAAGTACTCAAGGTTCAAGCGCTGGCCGCCGACGACCACTTCCTGTTGCTGGGCGGCAACTCCATCGCCGCTACCCAGGTGACTGCGCGGCTGGCTGACGAGCTGGGCATCCCGCTCAGCCTGCGCACCTTGTTCGAGGCCCCGACCCTGGCCGAGTACAGCACTGCCGTAGCGGCCGTTATCGCCGAAGGGGCCAGTGCGGTCGGCAGCATTGCCAGCCAGGGCCGTGACCAGGCACTGGCGCAGTCGCTGGCGCAAAACCGTCTGTGGCTGATGTGGCAACTGGAGTCGCAGTCGGCTGCCTACAACATTCCCGCCGGCCTGCACCTGCGCGGCGAGCTGGATGAAGCCGCCGTGGCTGCCAGCTTCCAGGCCTTGATTACGCGCCACGAATCGCTGCGCACGCTGTTCGATGAAGTCGATGGCCAGGCGCTGCAACGCATTCTGCCGAGCCTGCCGTTCACCCTGCAGCACCAGGACCTCGAAGGCCTGGAGCCGGCTGAGGTGGCCGCGCGCCGTGAGCACGAGGCCCGCCAGCCGTTCGACCTGCGTCAGGGGCCGCTGCTGCGCGTCACCCTGGCCCGCCTTGGCGATGAAGAGCACCAGTTGTGGGTGACCCTGCACCATATCGTCGCCGACGGTTGGTCGCTGAACATTTTGCTAGATGAGTTTGCTCGCCTGTACGTCGCAGGTGGCCAGGCGGCGCAATTGCCCGAGCTGGCCCTAGGCTACGCCGACTACGGCAACTGGCAGCGCGAGTGGCTGGCCGCAGGCGAGGGCGCCCGCCAGCTCGATTACTGGATGGCGCGCCTTGGCGATGACCTGCCGGTGCTCGACCTGTGCACCGACCAGCCGCGTGCCGCGCAGCAACACAACCTTGCGGCACGGCACAGCGTCAAGGTGCCGGCTGCGCTGGCAAGTGCCCTCAAGGGCCTGGCCCGCGACCAGCAGGCCAGCTTGTTCATGGTGTTGCTGGCAGGCCTGCAGGCGCTGCTGCACCGCTACAGCGGCCAGGGCGATATCCGTGTCGGTGTGCCCAACGCCAATCGCCCGCGCCTTGAAACCCAAGGCATGGTGGGCTTCTTCATCAACACCCAGGTGCTGCGCGCTGCGTTGCATGGCCGCCTGCCGTTCGCGCAACTGCTCAGCCAGGTTCGCCAAGCCACGCTCGAGGCCCAGGCCCATCAGGACCTGCCGTTCGAGCAACTAGTCGAGGCGCTGCCGCAGGCCCGTGAACAAGGCCTGTTCCAGGTCATGTTCAACCACCAGCAACGCGACCTTTCGGCGCTGCGCCGCCTGCCTGGGCTGCTTGCCGAGGAACTGCCTTGGCACAGCCGTGAAGCCAAGTTCGACCTGCAACTGCACAGCGAAGAAGACCACCAAGGCCGCATTACGCTGGCCTTCGACTACGCAGCCGGTTTGTTCGAGGCCAATACGGTCAAGCGCCTGGCCGGCCACTTGCTGGCCTTGCTTGAACAGGTCAGCGCCCAGCCGCAACTGGCGGTGGGCGAGGTGCAACTGCTCGATGCCCAGGCCCAGGCACAATTGCTCGCCTGGGGCCAAGCCCCGCAGCCGACCCCCCAGCGGCTGCTGGTCGAGCAGCTCAATGAGCAGGCGCGCCTGACCCCCGAGCGCACTGCACTGGTGTGGCAAGGCGGTCAACTCGACTACGCAACGTTGCACCAGCAAGCCAACCGCCTGGCGCACTACCTGCGTGACAAAGGCGTAGGCCCCGACACCTGCGTTGCTATCGCCCTGGAGCGATCGCCGCAACTGTTGGTCGGCCTGCTGGCCATTCTCAAGGCCGGCGGCGCCTACGTGCCGCTGGACGTCGACTACCCGCCCGAGCGCCTGGCCTACATGCTCGGCGACTGCAAGGCCGCGCTGCTGCTCAGCCACAGCGACCTGCTGCACAGCCTGCCGCAGGTGGCGGGCGTCACGGCCCTGGCGCTTGATCAGTTGCACCTGGAGAGCTGGCCGAGCCAGCCACCGGGGCTGCACTTGCACGGCGACAACCTCGCCTATGTGATCTACACCTCAGGCTCGACCGGCCAGCCCAAAGGCGTGGGCAACACCCACGCAGCCGTTGCCGAGCGGCTGCACTGGATGCAGCAGCAATACGCGCTGGATGACAGCGATGTGCTGATGCAGAAGGCGCCGATCAGCTTCGATGTCTCGGTGTGGGAATGCTTCTGGCCGTTGCTCAACGGCTGCAAGCTGGTGCTGGCCGGCCCTGGCGAGCACCGCGACCCACAGCGCATCGCGCAACTGGTGCAGCAGCACCAGGTGACCACGCTGCACTTCGTGCCGCCGCTGTTGCAGGTCTTTGTGCAGGAGCCGTTGGCAGGCCACTGCAGCAGCCTGCGCCGGCTGTTCTCGGGCGGTGAGGCGCTCAGCGCGGCGCTGCGTGACCGCGTGCTGCAACTGCTGCCGCAGGTGCAGCTGCACAACCGTTACGGCCCGACCGAAACTGCCATCAACGTCACCCACTGGCACTGCCAGGCCACCGACGGCGTGCGTTCACCCATCGGCAACCCCCTGGGCAACGTGCTGTGCCGGGTGCTTGATGAGGAGTTTCAGCTGTCTGCACCGGGTGTGCCGGGTGAGCTGTGCCTGGGCGGCGCGGGCCTGGCCCGAGGCTACCTGGGCCGCCCAGGGCTGACCGCCGAGCGCTTCGTGCCGCAACCCGACGGCAATGGCGCGCGCTTGTATCGCAGTGGCGACCGTGCGCGCTGGCATGTACCCAGCCAATCGCTGGATTACCTCGGGCGCCTCGACCAGCAGGTCAAGGTACGCGGCTTCCGTGTCGAGCCTGAAGAAGTGCAGGCGGTGCTGTTGGCCCAGCCCGGCGTCGAACAAGCGCTGGTGATGATCCACCACGATGCCGTAGGGGCGCAGTTGGTCGGCTATTACAGCGGGGTCGAGCAGAGCACCCACTTGCTTGCCGCCCTTGGCCAGCGCCTGCCGGCTTATATGGTGCCGGCGCAGTTGATCCACCTGGCGCAGATGCCGCTGGGCCCAAGCGGCAAGGTCGAGCGCAATGCACTGCCCGCGCCGGTATGGCAACAACGCGAGCATGTGGCGCCGCAAACCGAGCTGCAGCAGCAGGTGGCGGCGATCTGGTGCGAGGTACTCAACCTGGCTCAGGTCGGCCTGAACGACGACTTCTTTGCCTTGGGCGGCCACTCGCTGCTGGCCACGCAGATCGTCTCGCGTACCCGCCAGGCGGTGGATGTCGACCTGCCGCTCAAGGCCTTGTTCGACGCCAGCGAGCTGGGTGCGTTCTGCGCCGAAGTGGCGCGCCTGCGCGACAGCGGTGCGCGCAACCAGCAAGGTGAGATCGCCCGTGTCGACCGCCGCCAGGCGGTAGCGCTTTCGTATTCGCAACAGCGCATGTGGTTCCTCTGGCAGATGGAACCAGACAGCCCCGCCTATAACGTCGGCGGCATGGCGCGCTTTACCGGGGTGCTGCATGTCGAGGCCTTCGAGCGTGCCTTGCAGGCCCTGCTGGTGCGCCATGAAACCCTGCGCACCACCTTCCCCAGCATCGGCGGCAAGCCTTACCAATGCGTGGCCGATGACGCCAACCTGCAGCTGCAATGGCACGACTTCAGCAGCCTGGGCGCCGAGGCTCGGGGGCTGAGCCTGCAGCAACTGGCCGATGATCAGGCACACCAGCCGTTCGACCTGGAACGTGGGCCGCTGCTGCGCGCCTGTCTGGTCAAGGCCGCTGAGCGCGAGCACTACTTTGTGCTGACCCTGCACCATATCGTCACCGAAGGCTGGGCCATGGACATCTTTGCCCGCGAGCTGGGCGAGCTGTACGAAGCCTTCGTCGATGAGCGCGAATCGCCCTTGGCGCCGCTGCCGGTGCAGTACCTCGATTACAGCGTGTGGCAGCGTCAGTGGCTCGAAGGCGGCGAAGGCGCACGCCAGCTGGCCTACTGGAAAACGCGGCTGGGCGATGAGCACCCGGTGCTGGCGCTACCGACCGACCGCCCACGCCCGCTGGTGCAAAGCCACCGTGGCGGGCTATACCGCTTTGACCTGGACCCTGCGCTGGTCGCACGGGTGCATGCCTTCAACAGCCAGCGCGGCCTGACCCTGTTCATGACCATGACTGCGACCCTGGCAGCCTTGCTGCACCGCTACAGCGGCCAGCGCGACCTGCGTATCGGTGCGCCGGTGGCAGGGCGCGTGCGCCCGGAAAGCGAAGGCCTGATTGGCGCCTTCCTCAACACCCAGGTGCTGCGCTGCGAGCTGGACGGACAGATGAGCGCCGCCGCCTTGCTCGACCAGGTGCGCGGCACGCTGGTCGATGCCCAGTCGCACCAGGACCTGCCGTTCGACCAACTGGTCGAAGCGCTGCAACCACCGCGGTCGAGCGCCTACAACCCGCTGTTCCAGGTGATGTGCAACGTTCAGCGCTGGGCCTTCCAGCAAAGTCGCGAACTGGTCGGCATGCAGGTGGACTACCTGGTCAACGATGCCAGCGCTACCAAGTTCGACTTGTACCTTGAAGTCACCGACCTCGATGGCCGCCTGGGCTGCTGCTTTACCTACAGCCGTGACCTGTTCGACGAGCCGCGCATCGCGCGCATGGCCGAGCATTGGCAGCAGTTGCTGGTGGCGCTGCTGGACAACCCGCAGCAACGTCTGTGCGAACTGCCGATGCTGGCCGAGGCCGAACAGCAGGTGCTGGCCGGCCAGTTGCAGGGCCAGCAGGACTACGAACTGAACAACACCCTGCATGGGCTGTTCGCCGCCCAGGCCCTGCGTACCCCCGAGGCGTTGGCGCTGACCTTCGCCGGGCGCCACCTGAGCTACGCCGAACTCGACCAACAAGCCAACCGCCTGGCCCGCGCCCTGCGCGAGCGCGGCGTCGGCCCGCAAGTGCGGGTAGGCCTTGCGCTTGAGCGTTCGCTGGACATGGTGGTCGGCCTGCTGGCGATTCTCAAGGCCGGCGGCGCCTACGTGCCGCTGGACCCGGAATACCCGCTGGACCGCCTGCGCTACATGATCGAAGACAGCCGCCTGGGCCTGCTGATTGGCCACGGTGCGCTGCTCGACACCCTTGGCGAGCTGCCCAGCGGTGTCGCCACCTGGCGCCTTGAAGCTGATGGCGCAAGTTTGAGTGGCTACAGCGATGCGCCGTTGGACAACCTCAACCTGCCGCAGCACCAGGCGTACCTGATCTACACCTCTGGCTCCACCGGCAAGCCCAAAGGCGTGGTGGTCAGCCACGGTGAGATCGCCATGCATTGCCAGGCGGTGATCGCCGAGTTCGGCATGCGCAGCGACGACTGCGAGCTGCACTTCTATTCCATCAACTTCGACGCTGCCAGCGAGCGCCTGCTGGTGCCGCTGCTGTGCGGCGCCCGCGTGGTGCTGCGCGCCCAGGGCCAGTGGGGTGCCGAGGACATCTGCCAACTGGTGCGCGAGCAGCAGGTGACGGTTGTTGGCTTTACCCCAAGCTACGGCAGCCAGTTGGCCCAGTACCTTGCAGGCCGTGGCGAGCAGTTGCCTGTGCGGCTGGTGATCACCGGTGGCGAGGCGCTGACTGGCGAACACCTGCAACGCATCCGCCAGGCCTTTGCGCCGCAGCAGTTCTTCAATGCCTACGGCCCCACCGAAACCGTGGTCATGCCGCTGGCGTGCCTGGCGCCCGACACGCTGCCTGCTGATGCCGGCAGCGTGCCAATTGGCCGGGTGATCGGTAACCGCAGCGGCTACATTCTCGATGAGGACCTGGCGCTGTTGCCCCAGGGCGGCATCGGTGAGTTGTATGTGGGCGGGGCCGGCCTTGCCCAGGGCTACCACGACCGCCCGGGGCTCAGTGCCGAGCGCTTTGTCGCCGACCCGTTCAGCCGCGACGGCGGGCGGTTGTACCGCACCGGCGACCTGGTGCGCCTGCGCGCCGACGGGCTGGTGGAATACGTTGGCCGCGCCGACCAGCAGGTGAAGATTCGCGGCTTCCGTATCGAGCTGGGCGAAATCGAAAGCCGCCTGCAAGAGCACCCCAGTGTCGATGAGGCCGTGGTGCTGGCGCTGGACCTGCCCGGCGGCAAGCAACTGGTGGGTTACCTGGTGTGCCAACAGGCCGCCGAAGGCAGCCAGGCGCAGGCCGCGCTGCGTGAAGCGGTCAAGGCCGATGCCCGCCAGCACCTGCCTGATTACATGGTGCCGGCGCACCTGGTGCTGTTGAGCAGCCTGCCGCTGATGGGCAATGGCAAGCTCGACCGCCGCGCGCTGCCAGCACCGGACCTTGCGCAGGCGCGCCAGCATTACCATGCCCCGGCCAACGCGCTGGAAGAGCAACTGGCGCAGATCTGGCGCGAGGTGCTGAATGTTTCGCGCATTGGTGTGCAGGACAACTTCTTCGAGCTGGGCGGCGACTCGATCCTGTCCATCCAGGTGGTCAGCCGCGCGCGCCAGCTGGGGCTGCAGTTCACCCCGCGTGACCTGTTCCAGCACCAGACTATCCAGACCCTCGCAGGCGTGGTCACCCACAGCGATGCGCCGGGCGATATCGAGCAGGGGCCGCGCCATGGCAGTACCCGCCTGACGCCGATCCAGCACTGGTTCTTCGAAAACGATGTGCCGCAGCCGCAACACTGGAACCAGGCCGTGCTGCTTGAGATGCGCAAGCCGCTGCAGGCCGAGGCCTTGGAACAGGCGCTGGGCGCATTGGTGCAGCACCATGACAGCCTGGGCCTGCGCTTTGGCCAGGTGCACGGCCGTTGGCAGGGCGAGTACGCCCAGCCGGGCGTTCAGCCGCTGCTGTGGACGGCAACCGTTGCCAGCTTTGCCGACTGCCAGGCGCTGTACACCGATGTCCAGCGCAGCCTCGACCTCAGTGAAGGCCCGCTGCTGCGCGCGTTACTGGTCAGTGACGGGGAGGGCGCCCAGCGCCTGCTGCTGGCCATCCACCACTTGGTGGTGGATGGCGTGTCCTGGCGCGTGCTGCTCGAAGACTTGCAAGCGCTGTACCGCGGCGAAACACTCGCAGCCAAGACCCACAGCATGGGCGATTGGGCTGCGCGCTTGGCCACCTACGCCGGCAGTGACTCGCTGCGCGACGAGCTGGGCTGGTGGGAAACCCAGCTGGGTAACGTGCGCCACGAACTGCCTTGCGATCACCCGCAGGGCGGCAATCTGCACCGGCATGCTCGCACGCTGGCCATCGAGCTTGACGCGCAGCACACCCAGCAGTTGCTGCAACAGGCCCCGGCCGCCTATCACACCCAGGTCAACGACCTGCTGCTGACGGCGCTGGCGCGTACCCTGTGCCGCTGGAGCGGCGATCAGCAGGTGCTGGTGCAACTGGAAGGCCATGGCCGCGACGGGTTGTTCGAAGACATGGACCTGACCCGCAGCGTCGGCTGGTTCACCAATGCCTACCCGCTGAGCCTGACGCCCCAGCTGGGCGATGACGATGCCGCCCGCGCAGCATCGATAAAGTGCATCAAGGAGCAACTGCGCCAGGTGCCGCACAAGGGCCAGGGTTATGGTGTGCTGCGTTATCTGGCCGACGAAGCCGGGCGCGAGCGCATGGCGGCGCTGCCGCAGGCGCGTATCACCTTCAACTACCTTGGCCAGTTCGACCAGCAGTTCGATGCCGCTGCGTTGTTCCAGCCACTGGATGCACCGGCAGGCCTGGCCCACGACCCGGATGCGCCGCTGCCGAACTGGCTCAGCGTCGATGGCCAGGTGTACGGCGGCGCGCTGCAACTGCGGTTCAGCTTCAGCGCCGAGCGTTATCAGCAGGCAACCATTGCCGAGCTGGCCGAGGCCTACCGCCAGGAGCTGGTTGCGCTGGTCGGCCACTGCCTGGCCGAAGGCAACGGCAGCTTCACGCCGTCGGACTTCCCGCTGGCGCAACTGACTCAGGAGCAGATCGACACGCTGCCGATCCCGGCTGCCGAGATCGAGGACGTCTACCCGCTGACGCCCATGCAGGAAGGCCTGCTGCTGCACACCCTGCTTGAACCCGGCACCGGCATTTACTACATGCAGGACCGCTACCGCATCAACAGCGCCCTGGACCCGGAGCGCTTCGCCCAGGCGTGGCAGGCGGTGGTGGCGCGCCACGAGGCGTTGCGCGCATCGTTCAGTTGGAACGCAGGCGAAGCGATGCTGCAGATCATCCATAAACCCGGCAAGACCCAGGTTGACTACCAGGACTGGCGTGGCCTGGACGAAGCCGCGCAAGAGCTGCGCCTGCAAAGCCTGCACAAGCAGGAACGCGAGGCCGGTTTCGAGCTGCTGCGCGAAGCGCCGTTCCATCTGCGCCTGGTGCGTGTTGCCGATGAGCGCTACTGGTTCATGATGAGCAACCACCACATCCTCATCGATGCCTGGTGCCGTTCGCTGCTGATGAACGACTTCTTCGAGCTGTACCAGGCCCTCGGCGAGGGCCGTCAGGCCCAGTTGCCGGTGCCGCCGCGCTACCGTGACTATATTGGCTGGCTGCAACGCCAGGACCTGGGCGAGGCGCGCCAGTGGTGGCAGGACAACCTGGCCGGTTTCGAACGCGCCACGGCAATCCCAAGCGACCGCCCGCTGCGCCATGACCACACTGGCGATGGCATGCTGGTCGGCGATTGCTACACCCGCCTCGACGCCACTGAAGGGGCGCGCCTGCGCGAGTTGGCCCAGGCCCATCAGTTGACCGTCAACACCTTCGCCCAGGCGGCCTGGGCCTTGACCCTGGCACGTTGCAGCGGTGAGCGCGACGTGGTGTTCGGGGTAACGGTGGCCGGGCGGCCAGTGAGCCTGCCGCAGATGCAACGCACGGTCGGGCTGTTCATCAACAGTGTCGCCTTGCGTGTCGAGCTGCCGCAGCCGGGCGAACGACGCAGCGTGCGCCAGTGGCTGCAAGGCTTGCTCGAGCGCAACATGCAACTGCGCGAATACGAGTACCTGCCGCTGGTGGCGATCCAGGAATGCAGCGAGCTGCCCAAGGGCCAGCCGTTGTTCGACAGCCTGTTCGTGTTTGAGAACGCACCGGTTGAAAGCGCTGTGCTCGACCATGCCCAGCACCTTAACGCCAGCTCCGATTCCGGCCGCACCCACACCAACTTCCCGCTGACGGCGGTGTGCTACCCAGGCGATGACCTTGGCCTGCACCTGTCGTTCGACCAGCGTTATTTCGACTATTCCACGGTCGAGCGCCTGCTGGGCGAATTCAAGCGCCTGTTGCTGGCGCTGGTGCAAGGCTTCGACGGCCAGGTCAACGACTTGCCGCTGCTGGGCGCGGACGAGCAGCGTTTCCTGCTCGAAGACTGCAACCGCACCGAGCATGCCTATCCGCTCGAACGCAGCTATGTCGAGCTGTTCGAAGCACAGGTGGCGGCGCACCCCGAGCGCACTGTCGCCCGTTGCGAGCAGGCATCGTTCGATTACGCAGGCCTGAACCTTGCCGCCAACCGCCTCGGCCACGCCTTGATTGCAGCCGGCGTCGGGCTCGACCAGCCGGTGGCATTGCTGGCCGAGCGCGGGCTGGCCTTGCTGGGCATGATCGTCGGTACGTTCAAGGCCGGCGCCGGTTACCTGCCGCTAGACCCGGCACTGCCAGCGGCGCGCCTGCAACGCATCGTCGAGCTCAGCCGCACGCAGGTGCTGGTGTGCACAGCGGCCTGCGCCGAGCAGGCGCGCCAGTTGCTGGATGAAGTGGCTGGCGCGGTACGGCCAAGGCTCTTGGTGTGGGAAGAGGTGCAGGCGAGCAATGTGGCCAGCGCCAACCCCGGCATCTACAGCGCCGCGGATAACCTTGCCTACGTTATCTATACCTCCGGCTCCACCGGCCTGCCCAAAGGGGTGATGGTCGAGCAGCGGGGCATGCTCAACAACCAGTTGAGCAAGCAGCCCTACCTGGCCTTGAGCGAGCGAGACGTCATCGCCCAGACCGCCTCGCAGAGCTTCGATATTTCGGTTTGGCAGTTCCTTGCCGCGCCGCTGTTCGGCGCCACGGTGCAGATCGTGCCTAACGCCATTGCCCACGACCCGCAAGGCCTGCTGGCCCATGTGCAGGCCACCGGCATTACCGTGCTGGAAAGCGTGCCGTCGCTGATCCAGGGCATGCTGGCAAGCGACCATCAGGCGCTGGACGGCCTGCGCTGGATGCTGCCGACCGGCGAGGCGATGCCGCCTGAGCTGGCTGCACAGTGGTTGCAGCGCTACCCCGATATCGGCCTGGTCAATGCCTACGGCCCGGCTGAATGCTCGGACGATGTGGCGTTCTTCCGCGTCGATGCTGCCTCCACCGAAGGCAGCTACTTGCCGATCGGCACCCCGACCGACAACAACCGCCTGTACCTGTTGGGTGAGGACCAGGCGCTGGTGCCGCTGGGCGCGGTCGGTGAGCTGTGCGTCGCCGGCACGGGCGTTGGCCGGGGTTACGTCGGTGACCCGCTGCGTACGGCCCAGGCATTCATTCCGCACCCGTTCGGCGCACCAGGCGAGCGCCTGTACCGCACCGGCGACCTGGCTCGGCGCCGCGTTGACGGGGTGCTGGAATACGTCGGGCGGATCGATCACCAGGTAAAAATTCGCGGCTATCGCATCGAGCTTGGCGAAATCGAAGCGCGCCTGCACGAGCAACCCGAGCTGCTCGATGCAGCGGTGGGCGTGCAGGAGGGTGTCAATGGCAAGCACCTGGTGGGCTACCTGGTAGCGCATCAGGGCATCAACGCCGATTCGGCGCTGCTCGATCAGCTCAAGCAACGGTTGCGTGCGGACTTGCCCGAATACATGGTGCCGTTGCACTGGGGCTGGTTCGAACGCCTGCCGCACAACGCCAACGGCAAGCTGGACCGCAAGGCCCTGCCAGCCATCGACATCGGCGGCCAGCACAGCCAGGCCTACCTGGCGCCGCGCAACGAGCTTGAGCAGACGTTGTCCGGCATCTGGGCCGATGTGCTCAAGGCCGAGCGCGTGGGTGTGCGCGACAACTTCTTCGAGCTTGGCGGGCACTCGCTGCTGGCCACGCAGATTGCCTCACGGGTGCAGAAGGCCCTGGCGTTGAATGTGCCGCTGCGTGCGATGTTCGAGTGCAGCACGGTGGAGGAGTTGGCGGTGTATGTGACCGGGTTGCAGGACAGCGCGCTGGATGAAGACAAGGTGGACCGGTTGAGCGATTTGATGGCGGAGTTGGAGGCGCTGTAGGCGGGGCAGAGCAACACTGAATGCGCCGCGGTCCCTGTAGGAGCGGCCTTGTGTCGCGAAAGGGGCGCGCAGCGGCCCCAGTATTTCGGATGCCAGCAAAATCGCCGGGGCTGCTGCGCAGCCCTTTCGCGACACAAGGCCGCTCCTACAAAGACCGAGCCCGGCCGCGATAGCGCTTATTGGCACTTCGCCACCATGTGCCGCTGATGCCCACGATGCTAATCTGCGCCGCTTCACAGCCCCACCGCGCAAGGACTTGAGCTTTCATGGACGACAGCCTGCACGCCGCCCGTGAGGGCGATCTCATTCTGCACCCGCCGCTGGCCGCCGAACTGGTCAGTGGCCTGGTCGAGGCTGTCGTCTATGGTGTGGCCGTCGCGGCAGTCGGTGCTGCCATCGGCGGCGCAGTCGTCGCCGTGGTGGGTACCGGCGGCGCAGCAACCCTGCTCACCCCTTTGATCGCCGGTGCCATGGTCAGCGCCGCCGCCATGCTGCCGGCTGGCGAAGACAAAAGCATTGGCGAGCATATCAGCGGCTTCAGCGACTGGGTCGGCAACTCGATGTTCCCGCCAGAGCCCTACGGCACGGTCAGCAGCGGCTCCGCCGATACCCGCATCAACGG
Source organism: Pseudomonas sp. SWRI51 (assembly GCF_014268825.1). Lineage (NCBI taxonomy): Bacteria > Pseudomonadati > Pseudomonadota > Gammaproteobacteria > Pseudomonadales > Pseudomonadaceae > Pseudomonas > Pseudomonas sp. SWRI51. The sequence continues at coordinate 14,532 of NZ_JABWRG010000081.1, forward strand.
CAAGCCTGCCGCGCGCGCCGCGGGCATGCCCGGCCCGGCCGGCGCGCAACCCGCCCCCGCAGAAGAGCCGTCCATTCTGGAAAACATCGGCAGTTACGCCATGGTCGCGGCCGGCATGCTGGTGCCCTTCGTGGGCCTTGCCGAGGAAATCCGCAGCATCTTCAACCCCCCGGTGACCACCCCCGCGGCGCCCGGTGCAATAGAGGCGATGCAGGATACAGTCAAGTGCAGCAAGCACCCGCCGGCGCCGGATCAGTTCGTCGCCCAAGGCTCGGACAAGGTCTTCATCAACGGCCAGCCGGCTGCGCGGGTAGGCGACAAGAGCACCTGCGATGGCCCCATCGGCATGACGTTTTCGCCTGATGTGCGTATTGGTGGCGCAACACTCACGGTGCGCGACATTCGCGACGGCAAAAGCGCAGCGGCGAAAATCATCGGCCTGGTGGCCGGCATGCTCTTGACTCGTCGCGGCGGCAAGGCCCGGCCCAAACCCAAGAAAGCGCCCCGGCCGCCCTCGAAAATCCCCCGCTGCAAGGGCCACCCGGTGGTCGTTTCCAGTGGTGCCAAGCTGCTCGACGGTGGCAATGATCTGGACTTCAGCCTGCCGGGCCTGCTGCCCATCGACTGGGCGCGGCGCTACGACAGCAACGACCTGCGTGATGACGGCGTGTTCGGCAAGGGCTGGAGCGTGCCGTTCGAGGTGCGTATCGAGCGGGTCGCCCACCCCGAGGGTGGCGAGTTGTGGGTGTATATCGACGAAGAAGGCATTCGCATCGAACTGGGCCGCCTGCAATTGGGCAGCGCGTTCGTCAGCAGCCTGGACGGCTTGGCCTTTTTCCATCAAGACCACGGCATTACGGTGGTCGAGGACATCTACAGCGGCCAGTACCAGGTGTTCAAGACCGACCCGCACGATGCGCGCCGCTCGCGCCTGGTGCAAGTGGGCGACCGCAACCGTAACCGTATAGAAGTGCTGTACGACGCCGAGGGCCGGCTGCAGTATCTGGCGGACACCTTCGGGCGCACGGCGGTCGAGCTTTGCTATGGGGGCGCGCAGCGGCGCCGGGTCAGCGAGATACGCAGGCTGTACCTGGCCCCCGGCAGCGACTTTGAAGTGCTGCGCCATGAAGTGCTGGTGAGCTACGCACACACGCCTGGCGGGCAACTCTGCGAGGTGCGCGGGCCCGCTGGCGAGGTGTTGCGGCAGTTTGCCTACACAAGCGATGGTTTGATGGCCAGCCAGACGCTGAGCAGTGGCGCACAACTGCACTACCAATGGCAACGCTACGCCACCCAGCCCCGGCCAATGCCGGGTTTGCCGCCGTTGCTCGAACCGCAGCCCGACCATGAATGGCGGGTGGTGCGGCACTGGAGTGATGACGGTGAAGACTATCGCTTCAGCTATGACCTCGCCGCCGGCCACACCGAGGTGGTCGATAGCCTGGGCCGGCGCGAGCATTACCAGTGGGGGCCGCTGCACGAGGTGTTGGCCTATGTCGACCCGCTCGGGCATCGCTGGCAAGAAGAGGTGGTCAACGGCCAACTGCTGGCCAGCATCGACCCGCAAGGTGCCCAATGGCGTTATGGCTACGATGATCTGGGGCGGCTGGTCAGCGTTGAGGACCCGCTGGGGCGTAGCGAGCTGATCCGTTACACCGAGCACTGGGCCTTGCCGTTGCAGGTTACCGACTTCGCCGGGCGCACCCGGCGCTTCAATTACGACCGCAGCGGCAACCTGGTGCGCGATACCGACCCGCTGGGGCGCAGCACGCAACTGGCCTACGACGAGCGCGGTCGCCTGCAACACAGCACAGACCCGCAGGGCAAGGTCCGCCGCCTGCAGTGGAATGACCGGGGCCAGTTGTGCGGCTATCAGGATTGCTCCGAGCGCAGCACGCGCTACGTGTATGACGAGCGCGGCCACTTGAGCGATGTCTACGATGCCAAGGGGGCGCGCACCCGATATCGCTTCGATGCGCGTGGGCACCTGCTTGAATGCGTGCGCCCGGACGGGCGGGTCGACAGCTACCTGGTCGATGCTGGCGGGCGGCTGCTGCGCCATACCGACCCTGCGCAACACGTCACCCAGTGGCAATACGACGCTCGCGGGCGCCTGGCCCGGCGAGTCGATGCCATGGGCTTGAACCTCGGCTTTGCCTGGGACGCCTACGGCCGTTTGCTGCAACTGCAGAACGAAAACGGTGAGCAATACCGCTTTCAATGGGATGCCCGCGACCGTCTGAGCGCCCAGCGCAACCTGGATGGCGGCGGGCAGCGCTACCACTACGATGCTGTCGGCAACCTGATCCAGCGTGACCTGCATCCAGCCAGCACGGTGGAACCGCCGCTTGCTGGCAGCGCGCCTGAGCCGCACGCTGCGGTGCAGAGCCGCCATTACCACTACGACCGCGCCGGTCGCGTGCTGCGCAAGCAGACCGCTGATGGCACTACCGCCTATGTTTACGACCAGGCAGACAACCTGCTGTCGGTCACGTTCACCGGCGTGCAGGGCGAGCCGCAGCGTCTGGCATTCAGCTACGACCTGCTCGGTCAGATGGTCGGCGAAACCTGCGCCGATGGCGAGCTACATTACCAGCACGACGAACTGGGCAACCTGCAAACCCTGACCTTGCCGGATCAGCGGCGCATCAATTACCTGCATTACGGCAGCGGCCATCTGCACCAGATCAACCTCGATGGGCGGCTGATCTGCGACTTCGAGCGCGACGAGCTGCACGCCGAGGTGCTGCGTACCCAGGGGCGCCTGCATACCCGCACCCGCTACGACAGTTGCGGGCGTCTGCTGCAAAAGGCCCTGCACCCTGACGACGCCACGCTTGCAACGCTGCCGCTATTGCAGAAGGACTACCGCTACGACGATGCCGATAACCTGATCGGCGAAGTCCTGACCCAGACCCAGCGGCCTGGCGTGGGCGGCAGTGTCGAACCCTGCGAGGTAATTGGCCGCTTGCAGGCCACCGCGCGGGGGGATGGCAGCCTGCAAGCCACGGTGCGCTACGACCACGGGCCCACCGAGCGCATCCATGGTTTGATCCGCCAGTTGCCTGGCAGCACCCTCACCGAGCACTACAGCTATGACAAGGCCGGGAACCTGCTTGATGGCTTTGGCCAGGGTGGTGCGGCCAGACATAACCGGGTCACCGTGTATCAGGACAAGCGTTACCGGTATGACGCCTTCGGCCGCCTGAGTGAAAAACGCAGCGCCAGCCGCTTGGTTCAGCGCTTCGAATACGACGCCGAACACCGGCTGATCTGCGTCCATCAGCAGCGTGGGCAGATCAGCGAACGGGTCGAGTTCAGCTACGACCCCCTGGGCCGTCGCACCCACAAGCGGCTGTACCGCGAAGGCCATGGGCAGCCGCTGAGCCAGACCACGTTCTGCTGGCAAGGGCTGCGGTTGCTGCAAGAGGTGCAGGACGGCAAGCCGAGCCTCTACCTTTATCGCGACGCCGTCAGCCACGAGCCGTTGGCCCGTATCGACGGCGCACCCGGGCACGAGGCGCTGTATTACTTCCACACCAACCTGGCTGGGCTGCCTGAACAGCTGACCGATGAGCAAGGGCAGAGCGTCTGGCACAGTGACTACCAGGCCTGGGGTAACAGCCGTGAGGAATGGCACGCACCGGGGCAGAACCGCCAGCAGAACCTGAGGTTCCAGGGCCAGTATCTGGACCGCGAGACGGGGCTGCATTACAACACGTTCCGCTTTTATGACCCCGATATCGGGCGCTTTACCCAGCAGGATCCGATTGGCTTGGCGGGTGGCAGCAACCCATACCTCTATGGGCCTAACGCGCTTGCCTGGGTCGACCCGCTTGGGCTTACCGCCGAAGATATCTTCATCCATTACACCAACAAGGCGGGGTTTGAGGGTGTCATGAACAGCGGGGTGCTCAAGGCCAACGCCAGCGGTAAAGTCTATGTCACCGATCTGCTGATGACGCCGGATGATGTCTATCGGGATATTCTCATCAACAACCCCATTCACAAGGGGCGTGGCGACTACGCGGTTATCTTCAAGGTCGATTCGGTACAGAAAACCAATATCAGCCTGTCGAGCAGGCTGGAATATATACATGCCGGGAACCTGAGGTTGAAGGATGTCTTGTTTGCGGGCAAGAACCCCTACTCGACCCTGTCCGGACTGGACTATGAAACGCGCCTGCGCCTGACCGATGTGCAGGTGGCTTCAAGAGGGTGTGATTTATGAATGCCGAGGATGTGCCGATGTTGACGAGGGAAGAGGCTAATGCCTTGATCAAGGCGATTCTGTATTTGAAGTTCGACTGCGCCGATGCGCAGTCACTGACGTATGCGGCAAGCCCGTTGATCAACAGCTCGCTGGATAAGCTCGTGGCGATGCACGGCTATGGGGAGGATTGGGCCAAGGTGTTTGCGGCACTACCGCCAGCCTACACCGAATTGGTAAAGCGCAAAATTGACGCTTCTGAGCAAGATAACGGCAGCGAATATGACGATGAAGTTCGGCAACTGGTAACGGAGTATTCCGTTTACCCCTACACGCTTTGAGAGGGCGGGCCAATTAATGGCGCTGAGCATGGAAAAGTTTGTTCAAGGGCCCACGGACGACTTGGCGTCCGGTTGTGTTTTCAGATTTGCCGGTCAGTGGCCACATGAGGCTTGCGTGGACCTGATGCTGGTCAGCATGCCCGATGACTTCTCTGAATTCGGACTTGTGGTCACCACCGGCCACAAGGCAGGGCTTGTGCTGGTGCGTTTGCCCAAAGAGTGCGAATCAACGCGTTCGCGGGGGGTACGACACGACTGGTTGGTGAACAACTGGAGCAAATGGGTTTACCCGGAGTGCGATGTCGCCGATGTGTGGCTGCTTCGCCGATACGCGGTTCCCGACCTGCCTTGATAACGGCCTGGCCATCGGCCAGGCCTCACGGCTGCTAGCGCTTGCCGAGAATCTCCCCGAGCATCTCCGGGCGCGGGGCCCCTTGCTGGCTTTGCACGTTGCCTTGCTCGTCCTGGTAGAAGATCGCAGGCGTCGCTGCCAGGCCCAGTTCCTCCATCAGCGCCGCATTGCGCTCAAGCTTTTCCTGCACAGCTTGCGGCACCTCGGTGAGCGCCTTGAGCGCGCTGCCCTTGCCGGCCTTTTCGTGGGCCTGCAACGCAGCCGCCGGGTCTTTGGCAGCCAGCAAGGCGGCTGATTTGCCAGGGCTGTCGGGGCGGATGATGCCGACCATGATATGGCGCAACTGCACCTTGCCCGACTCGACCCAAGGCCGCGCCTGTTGCCAGAACATGTTGCAGTACGGGCAGTTCGGGTCGCTGAATACATAGACGATGCGAGCGGCATCAGGCTTGCCGTCGGCGATCCACGCGCTGTTGTGCATTTTTGCCCAGATGGCCTTGCTCATCGGCGCGTAGACCAGCTTTTGCAAAGGCTCGGCGCTCAGGTCCTGGCCGTTCGCGTCGAACAGGCTGCCCACCAGCACGTGCTTGCCGTCGGCGGTCAGGTACAGCGCGATGCCGTTGTTCTGGTACTCGGCGGCATAGCCACGCAGGCCGTCGGGGGCATCGAAACTGCCTTTGATCACCGCGCCCTTGGCTTGCAGTTGCTGGATTGGCTTGGGCAGTTCTTCGGCGTGCAGCAGGGGCGCGGCGAGCAGGGCAACGGTGAGGGGCAGCAGGGCTTTGAAGCGCATGTCAGGGTCCTTGTGGGGCGGGCGAGTTTTCGAACGGCTCCAGGGCGCGGTGCAGGCTGGCCCGGGACAGCTCGCCCAGATGGCTGCCGATCAGGCGGCCGTCGGCGTTGTAGAAAAGCGTGGTGGGCAGGGCCATGGAGCCAACCGTGCGGGCTAGCTCGCCGGTGCCGTCGAACAGCACGTGGGACAGCATCAGGCCGGTGGTGGCCATGAAGGTGCTGACGTTCTCGGGCGTTTCGCCCTGGTTGACGAACAGAAACGTCACATTCGGGTAGTCGTGCTGGGCTTGTTGCAGCACCGGCATTTCGCGTCGGCATGGCGGGCACCAGGTGGCCCAGATATTGATGACCAGCGGGCGGCCTTTGTAGGCGTGCAAGGCAACCGCCTGGCCGCTTTTGTCGCGCAGGCTCAAGGCCGGCAGTTCGGTGCCCTTGCTGTACAGGTGGCTGGCAAAACTTGCCAGCACCCAGAACAACCCGCCGCTGAACAGCGCCCAGCCCAGCGGGCGGCGCAGGCCAGGGCGGCGCCAGCCTTGCCAGGCGGTGGCCAACGCCATGCCCAGCAGGCCGCTCCACAACGAGAAGCCGCCGTCGCGGATGTCGATGATTTCAAGCGGGGCATCGCGGTACATCGGCCAGTAGGCCAGCACGAAGCCTGCGCGGGCGAATAGCACCCCGAGCAGGAACAGGTTGAACAGCGCCGACTCCGGGTTTTCGCCGCCACGCTTGGCCACGCGCCAGCCCACCAGGCTGGCGATACCCAGGGCTGCCAGCAGCAGCAAGTGGTTCAAGGCCATGGTCAGTGGCCCCAGGGTGACGGTGAGCATCAGCCTTGGCTCCTGGTCTGGGCCCAGTGTTGCAGGAAGGTGGCAGCGTCCACTTCACCCGTAATGCGCCGGGCGCGGCGCTCGTCGCCTTCCGGGCCGATCCAGACCAGGCTTGGCGGGCCGGGCACCTGGTAGCGCTGCAGCAAGGCCTTGCTGTCGGGGGCATCCAGGGTGACATCCAGGCGCAGCAGGTGCACGCCATCGAGCGCTGCTTGCACGTCCGCGCGGGCGAAGACTTCGTTCTCCATGACCTTGCAGGCCACGCACCAGTCGGCGTAGTAGTCCACCAGCACCCACTGGCCACGGGCCTTGGCGGCGTCCAGCTCACGCTGCAAGGCGGCGGGAGTGCTGACGGTGGTGAAAGCGTCATGTTTTGCAGCCGATGTTGCAGCGGTGCTGTTGCCTGCGAAAGGTTGCAGTGGCTGCCACAGGTCGTTGCCCCCGGCAGCGGCGCCGATCAGCAACAGGCCGCCCCACAACGCCCCGAGCATTGGCACCACGCGTAGTACGGGGCGGGTGTGCAGGGTAAGCCAGGCGGCCCATGCCAGGGCGATCAGCCAGGCGCCGGCCAGGGCCAACAGCAGCGGCGCTGGCAGCAGGCTGCGCACGGTATACAGCGCCATGGCCAGGAACACGAAGCCGAATACACCCTTGACCGCGTTCATCCAGGCCCCAGGGCGCGGCAGGTAGCGGTTGCCCAGGGTAACCAGCAACAGCAGCGGCAGGCCCATGCCCAGGCCAAGGCTGAACAGCACCAGCGCGCCTTGCAGCACATCCCCGCTCTGCGCGATATACAGCAAGGCGCCCGCCAGCGGCGCCGTCATGCAGGGGCCCAGCAGCAACCCGGACAAGGCTCCAAGCAGCGCCGCACCATACAGGTTGCCGCCACGGGTGCCCTGGCCGGCGCGGTCAAGGCGGTCGCGCAGGGCAGCGGGCAATTGCAGCTCGAAGGCGCCGAACATCGGCAGGGCGAGGGCGACGAACAGCGCAGCCAGGCTGCCGAGCAGCCAGGGTTGCTGCAGCCAGGCCTGCAGGCTGGCGCCGAGCAGCGCGGCGACCACCCCCAGTGCGGCGTACACCAGCGCCATGCTCAGCACATAGACGCCGGCCAGAAGCCAGCCGCGGCGAGCACTGGCGCCGTTGCCCAGTACCAGCCCGGCCAGAATCGGCAGCATCGGCAGTGAACAAGGGGTAAACGCCAGCAGCAGGCCCAGGCCAAAGAATGCCAACAGGCTCCAGGCCAGGCTGGCTTGTTGCAGGCCGCTGGCCAGGGCTTGGTCGCTGGCCTGCTCGGCAGTGGCCGGCGGCTTGCCGCCGAGGTCGATGACCGTGGTTTGTGGTGGGTAGCACAAACCTGCGTCAGCACAGCCTTGCCAGCCCAGGCGCAGCTCGCCTGTGGCGCTGGCGGGGATCAGCAGTTCAAGCTGCTGGCGGTAGACACCGCTGTCGCCGAAGAACTCGTCGTGATGGTTTTCGGCCTCGGGCAACTGCGGCTGCTGGCTGGGTTCGATACCGTCGAACTTGAGGCGTTTCTGATACAGGTAATAACCCTGCTGAATCTGGAAGAACAGACGCATCTGGCCGTCAGGAAGGCGGTCGTGGGTCAGCACGAAGGCTTGCTCGACCGGCAGAAAGTCCGGTTTGACCGCAAACGGGTTGGCCTGCAGGGGGCCTGATAGCAGAAGTGTCAGCAAGATCAGAAAAACACGCATGTCGACGCCTTTGTCACGCTTGGAGTGAGGCCATGCTGGCCGGGGCTTATTAACTGAAGGTTAACCTGTGCTCGCGGCGGGTGTGGCGTTTATACGCGGGACAAGCCTGCTCGCCACAACTATCGCTGGGGCGACTCTATGGTTTTGTGCAAGCTTGTGCAGGCCTCATCGCAGGCAATCGCCAGCTCCCACAGAGGCCATGTTCAACCGCAACCTTGCTGCTTGGACCCAATCCTGTGGGAAATGATAGAGAGTTGTGGCGAGCGGGCTTGCCCCGCGTTGGGCTGCGCAGCAGCCCTGAAAACCCAAGGGGCTGCTGCGCAGCCC